>DYAA01000015.1 GCA_019419405.1 Collinsella sp.
TTCGGGCACTGACGAGGTCGTCGTCCTCACCGACGCGTACGGCGGCAGCGTGAACCAGCGCTTTTCCCGCTTCGCCTCCGACCGGATCCACGTGATCGCGGGTGTCAACCTCCCGCTCGCCATGACGGTCGCGCTCGCGCGCCCCGACGAGAAACTCGACTTCGACGCCCTCGTCAACGAGGCGCGCCAGCAGATCATCTACGTGAACGGTGCCAGTTCCGCCGAGTGCGACGACGACGAATAGAGGAGGTCGACGATGAGAGAGTTCCTTAAGGACGTGTGGATGCACGGCGGTGAGGAAAGCCGCGCCATCACCCCCGAGAACATCACGGGCGAGAAGGGCCGCGCCGCCATGTCGGCCAGCCACCTCGGCGTCGGCCGCAAGGGCTCGTGCTGCGTGCCCCTTGAGTCCGGCGAGACCATCACGCTCGCGGACATCGAGGGACCCGGCATCATCCGCCACATCTGGATGACCGTCCCCGACAAGACCGCCGCCGGCAGCTTCGTCATGCGTGACCTCGTGCTGCGCTTCTACTGGGACGACGAGGAGACCCCCTCGGTCGAGTGCCCTGTCGGCGACTTCTTCTGCAACGGCTTCGGTGAGCGCGCCATCGTCAACTCGATGCCCATCTGCGTGAACCCGACGGGCGGCATGAACTGCTACTTCGAGATGCCCTTCAGGAAGCACGCCAAGGTCACGCTTACGAGCGAGCACCCCGGGTTCATTAAGTACATCTTCTACACGTTCAACTACGCGCTCACCGACGTGCCGGACGACGCCATGTACTTCCACGCCCGCTTTAACCGCGAGCGCAGCACCCGCAGGGGCGTCGACTACACCGTGCTCGACGGCGTGCGCGGCAAGGGCTACTACGTCGGCACCTACATGGCCCTGTGCGCCCTGGAGCGCTATTGGTGGGGCGAGGGCGAGATGAAGTTCTTCCTCGACGGCGACGAGGAGTTCCCCACGGTCACCTCGACGGGAGCCGAGGACTACTTCGGCGGTGCCTGGGCCTTCCTCGACAGGCCGCCCCACGCGCTGCCCGAGGCGCAGTGCTTCAACACGCTGTTCGCCGGCTACCCGTACCGCTCGACGCGCGACGCCACGCGCGACCGCTTCAGCGCGGGCAAGCCGAACCCGAATCCGATGCTCGCGACTAACGACGACGCGCTGCCCAGGCACGGCCTCTACAGGTGGCACCTTCCCGACCCGATCTCGTTCAAGGAGGACCTGCGCGTGACGTTCCAGGACCTCGGCAACGACGACATCAAGCTCTACGAGCGCGAGGACGACATCTCCACCGTCGCCTACTGGTACCAAAGCGAGCCGCACGCCGTGCTCGCCCCGTTTGCCGCAAGGCAGGACCGCGTGCCCAGGTAGGGTCGCCTCGAAACAAGCCAACGTTATGGGCGCCCGCGGTTGACCATGACTGCGGGCGTCCCTTTGTAAGGAGGATCACATGAGCGAAAAGCAAATGAGGCTCGGCGCCCTCGAAGCCGGCGGGACCAAGATGGTCTGTGCCGTGGTGTCCGGCGACGGCGAGGTCCTCGACCGTATGGAGACCCCGACGCTTACGCCCGCCGAGACCGTCCCGCAGATGATCGAGTGGTTCACCGCCCGCGATGTGGACGCGTTGGGCATCGGCGCCTTCGGCCCGACCTGCGTCAACCCCAACGACGAGCGCTACGGCTCCATCCTCCAGACGCCCAAGCTCGCGTGGCGAGGCCATGGTCTTCGCGCCGCGTTCGCCGACGCCCTCGGGATTCCGGTGGCCTACGACACGGACGTGAACGTTGCCTGCCTCGGCGAAGTGGTCTTCGGCTGCTGCAAGGGGCTCGAGGACGCCGTCTACGTGACCATCGGCACCGGCGTGGGCGCGGGCGTCATGTGCGCGGGCAGACTCCTTCACGGCATGCTGCACCCCGAGGCCGGTCACATGCTGGTAAGGACCCGTCCCATCGAGGAGGGACGCTGCGTCTGCCCGAGCCACGCGAGCTGTCTCGAGGGGCTCGCCTCCGGCCCCGCCATCGCCGCGCGCTGGGGAAAGCCCGCGGCCGAGCTCGCGGATAACGATGAGGTGTGGGCGCTCGAGGGGGATTATCTGGGGCAGATGTGTGCGAACCTCGTGCTCATGTACTCGCCTCGCCGCATCGTCCTCGGCGGCGGCGTGATGCACCAGGAGCAGCTCTACGGCATCGTCCGCAAGAAGACCCTCGAATATCTGGGTGGCTACATCCAGACCGCCGAGCTTAAGGACATGGAGAGCTACATCTGCGCCCCGGGCTGCGGCGGCGACCAAGGAATCCTCGGCGCGGCCGAGCTGGCAAGAAGGGCGCTCGCGTAACTTGCGCTCTCTCCGCCATACAACGCGTTAAGAAAAGACGAGCGCTTCTTGCCAATTGAGCGGCAAGAAGCGCTCGTCTTTTGCATTTGTTTTTGGGGCAGGACGCCCCGCCTCCGCTAGAGTCCCTGGACCGCCACACCCACGAGGTTTGGACCGGTGTGGACAAGAAGCGCGGGGCTGATGTCGGAGCGGACGACCTCCACCGCGTTGGCCACGCGCTCGCACAGGGCCTGCTCCATGCGGTGTTAGCGCTACTGTAAAAACAACCATTTTGACCAACGCTCAACAACCAATCATGCCAACGCAATCCCGCCATTTGCGCCAACGCATTTTCACCATTTCCACCAACGCCGGGGCTTACGCTTCGATCGACGAGCGAACGATGCTTTCGGGAGGAGCGGGCCGTGGCGGATAAGAACCTGATCGGAGAGTTGGACATGTACAGGGAA
>DYAA01000150.1 GCA_019419405.1 Collinsella sp.
CCGGCTCACGACCCCAACGACTATGCCATGGGTCAGGCCCACGACCTGCCGCAAATCAATATCTTCGATGAGCACGCGGTGGTCGTCGAGGGCTATGGCGAGTTTACCGGCATGAACCGCGATGAGTGCCGCGAGGCCGTCATCAAGTGGTTCGAGGAGCACGACCTGCTCGATCACGTCGAGGACCTCGATCACTCCGTCATGCACTGCTACCGTTGCGACGCCGCGCTTGAGCCGTGGCTGTCTGAGCAGTGGTTTGTGGCCGTTGACAAGCTCAAGGGGCCGGCGCTCGACGCCGTCAACTCCGGCAAGGTCACCTTCCACCCCGCGCGCTGGACCCAGACCTACACCACCTGGATGGAGAACCTCAAGGATTGGTGCATCAGCCGTCAGCTGTGGTGGGGCCACCGCATCCCCGTGTTCTACTGCGAGGACTGCGGCTGGGAGGACGCCCTTACCGAGGACACCGACGTGTGCCCCAAGTGCGGCGGTCATCACGTGCATCAGGACGAAAACGTGCTGGACACCTGGTTTAGCTCGCAGCTGTGGACCTTTGCCACGCAGGGCTGGCCGCAAAAGCCGGAGCTGCTCGAGGGCCATCACCCCACGACGGCGCTCGTCACCGCGCGCGACATCATCGCGCTGTGGGTCGCCCGCATGGTCATGAGCTCGTTGTACTTCTTGGACGAGGTGCCGTTTAAGGACGTTGTCATCTACCCGACGATCCTTGCCAAGGACGGCAGCCGCATGTCCAAGTCCAAGGGCAACGGTGTTGACCCCATGGACCTCATTGGCATGTACGGCGCCGATGCCATGCGCTACAACCTGCTCACGCTGTGCACTAACAATCAGGACGTCAAGTTCGATGCGAACATCGACAAGAAGACCAAGAAGCTTATCGACAGCCCGCGTACCGACCAGGCTAAGTCGTTTGTGACCAAGATTTGGAACGCCAGCCGCTTCCTGCTTATGAACATGGAGGGCTACACGCCCGGCGAGCCCGTCGTTGAGACGCCGGCCGACGCCTGGATGTTCAGCCGCCTGGCCAAGGCCGTGAAGATGGTCACCGAGGGTATTGAGAACTACACCTTTGGCGACATGGCCCGCGGCGTGCAGCAGTTCTTCTGGAACGAGGTCTGCGACTGGTACGTCGAGGTCACCAAGGCCCGCCTGAAGGGCGAGGGCCGTCTGCAGGCGCAGCGCAACCTGATCTTTGTGCTCGACACCTCCATTCGCCTGATGCACCCGCTCATGCCGTTTGTCACCGAGGAGATTTGGGACAACATGCCGGCGAGCGTGCTCGATCTGGACGCCGAAGGCAACGTGAACCGCGCCGAGGCGCTCATGATCGCCAAGTGGCCCGAGCCCGCCGACTATGCTAAGTATGTTGACGAGGACGCCGAGCGCGCGTTTGAGCTGTGCCGTGCCGTCGTTTCCGCCGCCCGCGCCACGCGTTCGCGTTATCGCTTGAGCCCCAAGGCCGAGCTCGACGTGGTCGTGCGCGCCGGTGCCGAGGATATCGAGAAGCTCGAGAGCCTGCGCTCGACCATTGAGCCGCTGGCCAACACCGCTTCGCTGGTCATGGGCACCGACGTTGAGAAGCCGGCTGCGAGCATCGCCGTTGTCGACAGCGGCGTCGAGGTCTTTGTGGTGCTTGAGGGCAAGGTTGATCTTTCGGCCGAGAAGGCACGCCTGGAGAAGGAGATCGCCGCGGCCCAGAAGGAGCTCGCCGGCTGCGAGAAGACGCTCGCCAACGAGGGCTTTGTGGCCAAGGCCGCGCCCGCGGTGGTCCAGAAGAAGAGGGACCGTGCAGCTGAGCTCAAGGAGATCCTGGCGGCGCTGACTGCTCAGGTTGCAGACTTCTCGTAGAGCTTACTGAGGGGCGCGTCCCGACGCTTTGCTCTCCGCTGCGGACAGTCCTGCGCAAGACGGACAGCACATTAAGTGCTGTCCTTTGCGTGCGGAACTTGCGGCGAGCAAAGCGTCGGGCCGCTCCTAGTGCGGTTACGTGGTTGTTTGCAACTGGTAGGTTAGGGCCACTGGGTTGTGGCCTTGATCTTGCTGCAAGCGGGTAAAGGCTGATTTTGTCAACGCTAGGGGCTCATTATTTTTGATGGGCCTCTTTTTCTGTAATTGGAGACTTTGGGTTATGGCTAAGCGTTCTGGGTCGTATGTCGTTCCTTTCTCGTTTGAGTTGCTTTCGTTTGATGAGGCTGTTGGGCTGGCTGCTGATACGGGGCGGATTTCTGGGGATGCTGGTCCTTTGCTCGAGACGGTTATCGATATGCTCGATGAGCTGGGGCGTCCGGATGAGTATTTCGACTGCATCCAGGTCGCCGGTACCAATGGCAAGACTTCGACCACGCGTTTTTCGGCTGCCATTCTTCGTGGTGAGGGGCTCAAGACCGCGCTGTATACGTCACCGCAGCTGGTGCGCTATCCCGAGCGCATGGAGGTTGACGGGCACGTTGTGAGCGACGAGGCCTTTGCCCGTGGCGTTTCGGCAGCTGTCGAGGCGGGGCGTCGCGTGAATGCGCGCCGTGTGGCGGCGGGGGAGCGCGCCTATTCCATCACGCCGTTTGACCTGCTGACGGCTGCCGCGCTTGTGGTGTTTGCCGAGGCTGCGGTGGATGTTGCCGTGCTCGAAGTCGGCATGGGCGGACGTTGGGACGCCACGAGCGCGACCGATCCTGTCGCCGTTGCAATCACGGGCATCGGCCTCGATCACACGCGCATTTTGGGCGACACGCTCGAGGCCATTGCGGGTGAGAAGGCGGCGGTTATCAAACCCGGGCGCTTGGTTGTTTTGGGCGAGGGCACGCACGAGGCGAGTGTTCAGCGCGTGATGGATGCTCGTTGCCGCGAGTGCGGCGTTGTGCCGCTCGTGGTGAGTCACGCCACGACTAAGGTGCCGGGGCATGTGGGCGACACGGTTGAGTTTAGCTGCACCACGCCGCGTGCGATCTATACGTCGAGCATGGTCAAGCCGGCCTATCAGCCGCAGAATGCCGCGTGCGCGATTATGCTGTGCGAGGGATATCTGGGTCGCGAGCTCGATCACGATGCGCTGAATGCTTCGCTTATGGGCTGCCCCACACCGGGTCGTTTTGATGTGCTGGGGACCGATCCGCTCAAGCTGATCGATGCCTGTCATAATCCCCAGAGCTGCGAGAACTTTGTGAGTGCGCTGGACGAGATCGACCCGTGCGTGGAGAATCGCCCCACGCTGCTGTGCGCCGCGCTGGCCGACAAGGACGTGGCTGGTATCGTTGACGTGTTGATCCCGGCTTTCCCGCGCGTGGTTGTGACCCAGACCGATTCCGATCGCGCCCTGCCGGCGGAGGAGCTCGCCGCACTTGTGGACGCCGATAAGCTCGCGGGCGTATACCCGAGCGTGCCCGAGGCCCTCGCTGCCTTCGATGCTGCGGGCGAGCCTTTCGTAGCCGCCGGCACCATCACCCTAGCCGGCGAAGTAGCCGGCCTGCTGCGCTAACCCATCCCCTCATCAGTTGCGGTGAAATAGGGACTGTTTTACAAGCCAGGAGCCCCAAACAGTCCGTATATCACCGCAACTCAAAAGCCCCGTCCCAAATTAGCTGCGCTTGGGTGCCCGTTTACGAAACCATTTATGCCGCTTAACCTGTAGCATATTGCAAACCTCCATCGGGCAAGGATACGCTCAACTTAACTTGCCAATCGGACCAGTGCTGTTTGGTCCGTTGAGCGTGTCGGGAGGAAACATGAACAGAAGGCATGTCAACGCGGCCATTACCGCGGGTTTGGCTCTGACGATGACGGTCGGCTCGGTGCCGCCGCAGGCGTTCGCCGAGATGATGCAGGGTGATACTACCCAAGTCGTTGCCGAGCAAAGCGATGCGACGGGTGCGGCTGCCACGTCTGCGGACACCGGTCAGGCAACCTCGCAAGACCAGAGTGAAGACAAGATCGCCTCTTTTGCCAGCCTGAACGAGCTACATGTTGCTGAGGGTTCCGAGGCCACGCTGCCCCAGACTGTAACGGCAACCTACGAGAGCGGTACCACCAAGCAGGAAAACGTCACCTGGAAGTTGAACGGCGCTGATGCTCCGGCAACTCTGGCGCAGCTGCCTGCCGGCTCGTATGAGTTTGAGGGTACCGTCGACGGTACCACGCAGACGGTCAAGCAGCGCGTGGTTGTCGAAGCTGTTACGGCGGACCCGGCAGTGGTAGATCCGGCGGCAGTAAACGCCCCCGATGCCACAAAGACGAGCAACGAAAGCGGCGTTACCGTTGAGTCGATCGACGCCAACCCGATTGTGGAAAAATACGTCGGCGCGGATTACTACGGCCAAACATCGTACGTAAAGGTAAAGCTTTCGGATGGCACCGAGACCTCGGCTTATGTTAATTGGGACGAAAAGTCGTAGGCGGCATTTGATACGGTGACAGAAGAATCCGAAGTTCCCATCACCGGCCAGATTGACGGTGTCAGCGTGAACGGCAATTGGATTACGCTCGCGGAGCCGTACAAAGTGAGTGGTGTGCTCAAGGTGTACGTTCCCCGTTCAACCAGTAATGGCTCATGGGTATGGACTGCAGCTGGTATTGCTCCCGCGCTTCCGTCCAGCATTTCGGTCAATTATTCAAATGGTCAATCTTATACATGCCCTGTTGAGTGGAATGAGATCTCGGCTGATCAGTACCAAAAGGAAGGAACCTTTGTTGTCGAGGGACATTTGAAGAGCTATCCCTCTATGCTCGCACAGTGCACGGTCGCAGTCCGCTCTGTTAAGAGCGTCCAGACCGAGTTGACGTGTACGACCCTAACTGGTGAGGTCCCGTCTCTGCCGTATTCTGCTTCGGTTGTCTTTGATAGCGGGGCCACCGAGCAGATCCCGGTGTCTTGGGATTCTTTCGACGCGTCGCTTTACTCTAAGGTGGGCTCGTTTACGGTTAAAGGTAAACTAAACGGTTTTGATTACCGTGAGGTTACCTGCACCGTTACCGTCAAAGATCCTAAGGACGTACTCGATCTTAATTCTCTGAGGTTCGAGCGCGTGGTCGGCGACATTTCTCCTCTTAGCACGTATGTCTATTTCCCGTTTACGCAGTCAAATAACACTACATACACCCAAGGTTATCAGGTTAACTGGGACAACGCCGACGTGTCTCAATTCCAAAAGGCAGGCACCTATACGGTCACGGGCACGCTTGTGACATATAACGAATCTTCAGCCGCTAATGGCCTAAAGGTAACTGCTCAGGTCGAGGTCAAAGAAGTTGCCTCTATCGACGCTCTTGCTCCCGTTAACACGCCCGTCGGCGTACGTCCTACAACGGGCGGCGGTCTTCCCTACAGCGTTGAGGTTGCATTCACCGACGGTACAAAGAAGCAGTGCAACATTGCGTGGGACCCTATTTTGGACACGCAGGTGGCAAGTGAGGGGTCGTTTAAGCTTTCCGGTTCGCTGTCGTATTGGACCAATACCTCATCTTCATCGTCTACTCAGGTGGAGCTGGGTGACAGCAACCGAGTCACGGCGACCATCTCCGTCCGCGCCCTGCAGATGCCTTCCTCGACATCGACAAGCACGCTTATCGGTTGCCAGCCCAATATGCCGGGTTCAATCGAGGCTACGATGTGGAATGGCTCGCGAGGCAATTTCCCCGTTCAGTGGTCGACGATTAGTCAGGACGCCCTAAAGAACCTTGGCCAGATTACGGTTAGCGGATACTTTACCGGCTCTAACATTCCGGCTACGGCGACGGTCAACGTCTGCGATCTCGAGGACAGCAACATCGGCAAGATTGCTTATGTTCCCGGCGCCGGACTTCTGGCTCCGCGCTACACATCCACGCTGTATTTGTCGGATGGCAGCTCGTTCCATCCCCAGTATTCGTCGGGGCAGCCTTATAGCTGGGATGAGTTTCCTCAAGAACTGCTGGGCGGCAAGCCTGGCGAGTACGAAATTACCGGTACTATCACTGGCTCGCTGGCGAAGGTCAACGCGATCGCGGTGTGCAGCGAGGTCAAGGGCGTCAATAACTATAGCGAGAATGGCGTGACGCTTGGGCAGTCGTACGAGGACTGGCGCGTTATTTACCCCGGTGAGGAAGTCAATCTGGACTACTTCTACGTGTCCGGCGTATTGCAGGATGGAACGACTTTTGACAGTCTCGGCGTCAACTGGGATACCTACGATAGGTGCCCCCAGAAGGACTGCACGATTACCGGAACGGTCGCCGGAACGAATATCCCCGTGAAAGTGCACGTCATCGTGACTAAAAACTGGGAGGCTCAGTCACAAACCATTACAGTGCTCAAGGGCAGCGACGGCACCGCCATGCTTCCCAGCTATGTCGATCTTGTCAGTCCTGATGCGACTGATCAACCGGGGTATTCGAACAAATACGCCGAGACCAAGTGGAACACGAAGGGCTTCGATTGGACCCAGGGCGGCGTGGTCCGCGGCACTGCAACAATTAGCTTTAGCACGGGGAACGGCATGCAGTCGGTCGACGTTCCGATTACTGCCACCGTTAAGATCGCGAGTAAGGCGACCTCGGTGCAGGGCGGAACCATATGGACCGTCCCCGGCACCAAGCCGATGCTGCCGGAATACCTTGAGGTTCGATACGACAACGATGTGTCTTCTGAGCCCCAGCGCGAAAAGGTCACATGGGACCGCGTTGCCGAAGACGCGTATGCCAAGGACGGCTCGTTTAAGGTGAAGGGCAAGCTCCAAGGTGGTGCTGAGGCGACGATTACTGTCGACGTCTGCTCTGTCACCTCTATTGCCGTTCCTGAACGCATTACCACGGCCAATGGCGTCGTCCCCGAGCTGCCGTGGAATGTCTCGGTTGCCACAAGTGATGGCAAAACGCACAACGCTCAGGTTCAGTGGGATGGCATTCGCCCCTCGGTTTATACCGGAGAGTCGGGTCAGGTCACGACAGTGTCGGGCGCGCTGTTTGCAAGCGGCCTTAACGGATACGCCGGCGGCACCAACACCGGCCTCACTGTTCAGACCAAGATCGTTATCCAGGGCGTGGAGAAGGCGATCGATAACGGCGAGACCGCAGTGACCACCAAGGCCGGTACCGCTCCGACCATGCCGTCCAAGATGGCGGTCGAGATGAGCGACGGCTCCGTTTCGACGGCGGCTATTGATTGGGATCCGATTGCGCCCGAGAAGTACGAGCAGCCCGGCACGTTCTATGCGACGGGTCATGTGGTCGGCTTTGATGCCGCTGCCGTTATGGCGCTGCTTGACGATGGCGGCCAAAAGGTCGGCGTGGATGAGAACGGCAACGTGACTGCCAAGGTGACGGTTGCCGACAAGAAGGCGAAGAAGGTTGCGTTGCAGCCCGAGGCCGTCGTGGTCAACACTACGGTCGGTTCGATGCTGGAGCTGCCCGATGCCGTGTCCGTATATTTCTCGGATGGCTCAGCGCGGGATACTCGGGGCAGTTTAGGCGGCATCGAGATCGAAAAGTGGACCGACACCGACGGCATCGACCTCTCCAAGCCGCTCGCCAAGAAGGGTACGTATAAACTCGTCGGCAAGCTCAAGGATGTCGACAACGTCAACGCCATCGTGTACGTCAACGCCTCCGAGGCGCCGCGAACCATCACCAAGCTCGAGGCCAAGTCGTTTAGCGTTGCCAGTGGTACGTCCAAGCAGGAGCTGTACGCCCAGATGCCCAAGCAGGTTGTGGCGACCTATTCCGATGGCTCGACCGATCTGCTTGATATTGACGTGTGGGATCTTTCTAACGTCACGGACGAGCTGCTCAACGGAACCGGCACCGTGAAGATCACGGGTACGGTTAAGCTCAACGGCGCCAAGGTGACCTGCAATGTGACCGTGGTGGATCAGAAGGCCCAGACGCCCGACTACGTCGAGCCGATCGATGTTATTGAGATTGCGGACAATGCCAAGGTCAGCGACCTTATGGATAAACTGCCGTCCAAGGTGACGGTTGTCATGAAGGACGGCAAGACCAAGAACGAGACGTCCGTTAAGTGGTCTCAGGTCGACAGCCTGGGCCGTGCCGGCACTGAGTTTGAGGTCACGGGTCTAACGGACAACGGCATGACCGTTAAGGCTCAGGTCAAGGTGACGGCGCATATCGTGTACTTTGATACCGTTGACGAGATTGAGGTCGAGCGCGATACCAAGGCGGCCGATGCCTTGGCCAAGCTGCCCGCCACGGTCACGGCGATTTACTCTGACGGTTCTGACGCCGAGGTTGACGTGACGTGGAACACCAAGAGCCTTACCGACAAGGACTTTGCCAAGGAAGGTGAAGTTACGGTTAAGGGCACGGTTGCCGGCACGGATCAGAAGGCGGAGTGCACCATTAAGGTCGTCAAACCGCTTCGCGAGATTCCTGATCACTTGGCTGGTTCGGTTGATGCTGTGACGGTCGACGATGGCTCGAAGCCCGAGGCTGTTGTGGCTGCGCTACCCAAGACCGTGAAGGTCGCTATGAAGGACGGATCCGAGGTCGATTCGAAGATCAATTGGACTGCTCCCAAGGAGGCCGTCACCATTAAGAATGACGGCACAAGCGTTGTCGTTACGGGCAAAACCGCAGTTGGCAGCTTTGAGGTAAAGGCTACGGTCAACCTGGTGCCGGTTGTTGAGAGCGTCGTTGGCGTTCAGCTTTTGGTTGCTCGCAACACTGCTGCTGCTGACATCGTGCTGCCTGCCCAGGTGACCCTCAACATGTCCGACGGCGCGACGAAGACTGACGCCGTCACCTGGGATAAGGCCCCGCTCACGACGGATGCCCTGGGCAAGCTGGGTGACATCGCGCTTGAGGGCACGGTTGAGGGCACTTCGGTCAAGGTCAAGTGCACGGTGACGGTTGTAAAGAGCGATGCCGAGATTCCGGTGTCCGTTGAGCCTGTCGCGGGCATTAGCGTCCCCGAGAACTCGTCCGCCGATGTCGTGCGTGATGCGCTCAAGGGCGTGAAGGCGACCGTTCGCATGAAGGACGGCAAGACGACGGCTGTGTCTGAGATTACGTGGACCGAGGTCCCTGCCGCTGCCGCCACCTATGGCAACGCCGTTGTCGCCAAGGGCGTGACGGTGAACGGCAACCTGTCGGTCGAAGTCGTCGTTACCTCCACGACGACGATCGATAAGGTAGCCGAGGCGTCGCAGATTACGGTCGAGCGCGACGTGAAGGCCGATGCGGTGACGGGCCAGCTGCCCAAGACCGTTAGCGTGACCTATACCGACGGCCATACGGACGAGGCCTCGGTGACGTGGAACACGGACGGGCTCGACAAGAAGCTCGCCGTTGTTGGCGAGTACATGATCGGGGGGTCCGTTGAGGGCACGACCCTCAAGGCGGCCTGCAAGCTGATCGTCGAGACGCCGGCAAGCGAGATTCCCGTGAGGCCTGCGACGTTCGCTCCCGTTGAGGTGTTTGAGGCAAGCTCTGCCGCCGATGTGCTGAAGGCGCTGCCCAAGAAGGTTTCCGTGATGATGAAGGACGACAGTCAGGAGGACTACGACGTCGATTGGGAGAATGTTCCCGCACTGGATTGGGGTGCCGATGATGTGACCGTGGGCGGTAAGGTTCGCGGTACGGAGCTTACAGTCAGCTGCATGGTACGCGTTAAGCCGCGCCCGGCGGCCAAGGGCCTCGTTATCGTTGACCAAAACGGCAAGGCCACGACTGCCGAAACCGTGCTCAAGGTAGAGCGCGGCAAGGAAATTGACCTTGCTGCCGCGGCGAGCAATGCGGCCGATGGCGCGTTGCTGCATGGTGCCGTGACGTGGGCCTCATCCGACCCGACGATCGCTACGATTGAGAACGGTAAGGTCAAGGCCCTCAAGAACGGAACCGTCGTCATTACCGCGACGATGCCCGTTGACGGTGACGCCGCGGCGATTGCGACGCTTGCCGAGGATGGCGCTGCGGAGACGCCGGCGTCTCAACAGCTCACTGCTTCGGTGACCGTCGAGGTTGTTGAGCCTGTTGTTGTACAGGAGCCGACGGGCGGCAAGGATAACGGTGCCAAGCCCGATGTCAAGAACCCTTCGGGCAAGAAGAATGGCAAGAAGGCCGCTAAGGGAAGCCTGGCCGAGACGGGCGACAACACTGCCGTGACCGTCGCCGCGCTTGGCGGAACTGGCCTGCTGGCGCTGATTGCCGCAGCGATTGAAAAGCTGCGTCATCGCGCGGAGTAAGGCTGCGAGCTTAGAGCTTTAGGGCTCTAGGGCACAAGAAGGCCTCCCGGTTCTCGTCGGGGAATCGGGAGGCCTTTCGTTTGACTGCAGGGCGGCTAATTTGGGACGGGGCTTTTGCCTTGAGCGGACTGCTCGCCACGAAATGGCCCTATTTACTACGTTTGACCGGTAACCCTCGACCATACAGAGAATTGCGAAATCAAAACCGCAGGTAGATGGCTCGCCATTTTTCAAAAAAGACCCGCATGGTCGACTCATGCGGGTTAAACGTAGTAGATAGGCCGTTTTCGCGGCGCGGCGTTAGCGGAAGGTGTCAAAGGGACAGCCCCTTTGCCGCATTGCCTAGTCTAGGCGGACCGGATCGTGGGGGTAGGCGTTGAGGATCTCGACACCGTTCTCAGTGACCAGGGCAAGGTCCTCGATGCGGACGCCGGTGCGGCCGGGGAGGTAGATGCCCGGCTCGATTGAGAACGTCATGCCAGGCTCTACGACCTGCTCGTTGACCAGCGAGACGTCGCCTGGCTCGTGGTCCTGCAGACCAATCGAGTGGCCCAGGCGATGTGTGAAGTATTTGCCATAGCCCGCGTCCTCAATCACGTCGCGCGCGGCACGGTCCAGGTCGCACATGCGCACGCCCGGTGCGATGAGTGCTTCGGCGGCCTCGTTGGCACGGCGTACGATATCGTAGATGTGTGTTGTCTCCTCGTCCGGCTCGCCCCAAAAGAACGTGCGCGTCATGTCCGAGCAGTAGTTGCGATGCCGTCCGCCAATGTCGAACAGCACCACGTCGCCACGCTTGAGTACGGTGTCGTCGGGTTCGTGATGCGGGTCGCCGGCGTTGGCGCCAAAGCTCACGATCGGCGGAAAGCTAAAGTCCTCGCAGCCGTGCTTGCGGTACAGGCCGAGCATTTGGTCGGCAATTTCGCGTTCCGTCACGCCTTCGTGGACGAGCTTGATCGCATCGGCCATCACGGCGTCGTTAGCGGCCGAGGACACGCGCATAAGCTCCTGCTCGGCGGCATCCTTGTAGGTGCGTGCGGCGGTGACGGCAAAGTCACCCAGGAAAAACTCGCTTGCGGCGTGGCGCTCCATGAGCGGCATCAAAAAGCCGGAACGCATGACGGTGTCGATGCCAAGCGGCTTGGCTGGGTCGATCTCACTTGCGATGGCGTCGGTCACGATATCGGTATCGGTGTGGTAGGCGACGCGGGCATTGTCGTACTCGGGCAGCTGATGTAGGGCGTTGACCATGATCACGGGCTCGCGATCGCGCGCGAGCAGCACGCCGCAAAAACGCTCGAACATATCGGCATAAAAGCCGGTCAGGTAATAGATCGACCACGGGTCGTTTACGAGCAGCTGTGCGCCGGGGTGCTGAGCCTCGAGCGCATCGAGCACGCGTGCCACACGCTGGTCATCGACATGTGCCATGAAACATCCTTTCGCTAGGCTGCCACCATGGTATCCCAAGCCCGGCACATAGGGACGTTCCTTTTATGCCGGCACTTCGGGACACTCCTTTGCATCCCATGCGCGCCCTCATAAGTTGCGGTGAAATACGGACTGTTTAGCGGCCTGAAGCCATAAAACAGTCCGTATTTCACCGCAACTGCGGAGGAGGACCGGGTGGATGGCGGGGTAGCTAAAAGAGCTCCGTCCCTAATTAGCTAAAGAGCCCCGTCCCCAATTAGCTAAAGAGCCCCGTCCCCAATTAGCTACTTAGGCTCGGTCGATGTCCATGCTGGCGATGAGGTCGATGTTGGTGTTGAGGAGGTTCTCCAGCACGACGTCGCCCATGCGGATGGGGGCGTTGACGACTAGGCCACGGATGAGGTTCATGGCTTGGGCGTGGAGTGCCAGCGGGATGGCATCGGCGGTGCGCACGGGCAGCAGAGCCTCATCGCCGCCGGATACGGCAACGGTGGTGGTGAGCACGCGCATGGGACAGGTGAGCTCCTGATGCGCGAATTTATCACCGCGCGGGCAGTTGTTGCCGGTTACGGAGCGCACTTCCACCACGGCGCCATTGGCGTCGCGCTCCACCTTTACGGTCAGGAGGCATTCGGATGGGCAGGTCGTGCAGTTGAACTGCAGCGTTTCGATTGCGTTATCGCTCATAGTCTATGCCTCCTCGACGGGATCGACGGACAGGACAATTTCGCTAGCACCCAGGTCGAGCGCTTGTTTGATGACCTTTGCCGGCAGCGGGAAGCTTTCCATGACGCTCGGTTTAAACGCGCGTCCCTTGCCCGCAAACAGTTCCTCGTCGCCTGCCAGAATGCGCACGCGGGCGGCGTCGACGGGCCGGCGCACGCGGAAGTTCAGCTTGGTGAGTGCCACAGTCGTAATGCGTCCCGGCAGCGCGTAGCCCGCGATGCCGGCAGGGGAGACCGAGAGCTCGCAGTCCGGAACGGCGCCCGCGCCGGTCCCCAGCGTGTACGCGGCCGCAGCTGCGCCAGCGCGCTCGGACTCAGTCGTCACGTTGTCGGCCAGGTCGTGCACGTGCAGAACGTTGCCGCAAGCAAAGATGCCTGGTATGCCCGTCTGCAGGCTCTGGTCCACCACGGCGCCGCGCGTGCGCGGGTCAAGCTCCACGCCCGCGGCAACTGAAAGCTCGTTCTCGGGAATCAAGCCCACCGAAAGCAGCAGCGTGTCACACGGAACAATGCGCTCGGTCCCCGGAATGGGCGCCAGGCGTTCGTCGACCTGACTCACCTCGACGGCTTCCACGCGGTCGTGCCCGATCACGCGCGTGACCGTGGTAGACAGATGCAGCGGAATGCCAAAGTCGTCCAGGCAGTTCTTCACATTGCGGCGCAGCCCGTTGGCGTACGGCATGAGCTCGTACACGCCCTCGACCGAAATCCCCTCGAGCGTGCAGCGGCGCGCCATGATCAGCCCGATGTCACCCGAGCCCAAAATGACGGCGCGCGAGCCGGGCTTGAGGTTCTCGATATTGATGTATCGCTGCGCCAAGCCGGCCGTAAACACGCCGGCGGGTCGGCTGCCGGGAATTTTGATCTCGCTGCGGGTGCGCTCGCGGCACCCCATGGCAAGGACAACCGCCCGTTCGGTGAGCTGCAGCATGCCGGTGGGGCTCATGAGCGTGACGGTGTGGACCGCGGTGTCTTCCGCAGGCTCGCCTGAATCAATCCCAATCACCATGCTGTTCAGGAACAGCGCAGTGTCGGTTGCGTGCACCTGGTCGATAAAGCGCTGCGCGTACTCGGGACCGGTGAGCTCCTGTTTAAAGTGCGACAGGCCAAAGCCGGGGTGGATGCACTGGCGCAGGATGCCGCCCAGATGCTGCTCGCGCTCCACGATGGCCACGCGTGCGCCTGCCTTATGCGCGGCCAGCGCGGCCGCCATGCCGGCAGGTCCGCCGCCGATAACGACCACGTCGAAGGCTTGCGTTGCCACGGCGCTTGCCTCCGCGCGTTCGTCGCGCATATCAAACGTCGCCATTCTAGCGCACCCCCTTCAGCGGTCCCTCGACCAACCAAGATCCGGCATCTTCCAACAGCACTTCGCTGGGGTCGCAGCCCAGCTCTCGGGCAAGAATCGCCACCACACGGCTCTGGCAAAAGCCGCTTTGGCACCGACCCATGCCGGTACGACAGCGGCGCTTGACACCTTCGACCGAAATTGCACCCGGGCGGCGCCGAATCGCGGCCACAATCTCGGCCTCGGGCACAGTCTCGCAGCGGCAGACAATCTGCCCCCACGCGGGATCGGACTCAATGAGTTCTTCCTTGCGCGTAAGCGGCGCGCGGTCAAAGTCGTCCGGCGCGCGGCGAATTGGGTTCCAGTCAGCCCGCTCGTGCAGTTTCACGCCCGCCTCACGCATCACAAGCTCCATGTGCTCGGCAATGGCCGGCGCGCTTGCCACACCCGGCGACTGAATGCCCGCCGCCTGGAAAAGCCCCGGCACCACGGCCGACTGTCCAATAAAGAAGTCGTTCGTTCCCTGAATGACCGGACGCCCGCCGGCAAACGCGCGCACCACGCGGCGCGTATCCAGATCGGGCACCAGCTTGCGCGCGCCGCTCAGCAGCGCGTTCACATCGCTCGCATAGGTCTGCGTGTCGCCCGGCTCGCGCACGGCGGCCGTCGCGGCGATCACGGTGTTGCCGTGCACGGTGCCCGTCACGATAACGCCCTTCGACACCGGCGTCGGCACGGGGTAGAGCGGCATGAGCGTGCGCGGCTCCTTGTCCAGCACCACGATGTTGCCCTGACGCCAGACCATCTGGAACTCCTCGGCGCCCGCCATATGCGAGATGTCGGCGGCGCCGTTGCCCGCGGCGTTGATCAGGTAACGGCAGCGCACGTTGCCAGCGGGCGTCGCCAGCGTAAAGCGCGCGTCGTCGCCCGAGCCCGCAACTTCAATCGCCTCCACGGGTGCGGAGCGCATAAACGTCACCCCGTTGGCCACGGCGTTCTCCAGCGCGGCGATGGCAACCTCAAACGGGTCGACAAACCCAGTCGAGGGGCACCACAACGCGCACGTTGCAGAGGCACTGGCGCGCGGCTCAAGTTCGTGGATGCGGTCGGGGCCGATAATCGACAGCTCGGGCACGCCGTTCGCCAGGCCGTTGCTGCGCAGCTTCTCCAGCTGTGCGCGGTCTTCGTCGTTAAAGCCCAACACCATCGACCCGGTGCGGCGGAACAGAAAGCCCAGCTCCTGCGCCCACGTACCGTACAACTCGCAGCCACGGGCGTTGACCTGCGCCTTTACGGTGCCCGGCACCGGATCGTAGCCAGCGTGTACCAGGCCGCCGTTGGCCTTCGACGCGCCCAGCGCAATATCGTTAGCCGCCTCGACCACGCAAATGGACAGGTCATAGCGCGCGAGCTGCCGCGCGATGGCGCATCCGGTGATGCCCGCGCCGACAATCGCGATATCAAACGTTTCTGTCACAGTGCCTCCCAGACGAGTTGACAGGCTGTCAATAAGACTATCCTACGGTCTACACACCCCCAGCGCGGCGGCAATGCGGCGAACAGCCCCGCAACACCCGCCAACGGCAGACGAGGGGAGACCCAGCAACGTCGACAAGCTCGTCTGCCGACAGCTACGGCAAACGTTCGTCTCGATCTGTAACAGTTAACTGATGATTTGGGTTCTAGATGTTACAGATTGAGACGTTAGTCTGGCGCCCCTTCCGTTCGTCTCAATCTGTAACATCTAGGCCCGGATTCCGCTCCCACCTGTTACAGATTGAGATGTTTGTGTCCGCGGTTGATTTCCGATCTCAGCCGAACACATTGAGCAAATAGGCCGTTCCCGCACCTAGCCGAACGCCCCCGCGGCCCTCCCGGGGCCCGGGGGCGGCATTTTCCCAGTTGAAGGAACGGTGGAGATGTGTTTCGATGGGTC
>DYAA01000151.1 GCA_019419405.1 Collinsella sp.
TCCTGAGGGCCAGCATCTGCTCGAGGTCGATGACCTTAAGATGTATTTCCACACCGAGGATGGCGTTGTTCGCGCTGTCGACGGTGTCTCCTACACGCTCGATCGCGGCGAAACCCTGGGCGTCGTCGGTGAGTCCGGCTCCGGTAAGTCCGTGACCGCCATGACCATCATGGGCCTCATCTCGATGCCTCCGGGAAAGATCGAGGGCGGTGACGTTCGCTATCGCGGCCGCTCCATCCTCGAAATGACCGAGGAAGAGATGCAGCACATTCGCGGCAACGATATCGCGATGATCTTCCAGGATCCTATGACCTCCTTGAACCCGGTCTATAAGATCGGCAGGCAGGTGGGCGAGGGTCTTCGTCTGCACCGTGGCTACTCCAAGCAGGAGGCGCTCAAGCGTGCCACCGAGCTTTTGGACCTCGTGGGTATCCCCGAGCCCGAGAAGCGCGTCAATGAGTATCCGCACCAGTTCTCTGGCGGTATGCGTCAGCGAGTCATGATTGCCATGGCCCTTGCCTGCGATCCCGATATTCTGATTGCCGACGAGCCCACGACTGCCCTGGACGTTACCATCCAGGCTCAGATTATCGAGCTCATGCAGGAGATGCAGGAGAAGAACGGCAACGCCATCATCATGATTACCCATGACCTGGGTGTTGTCGCCGATATGGCCGATAAGATCATGGTTATGTACGCCGGCCGCCCCGTTGAGTTCGGTACTGCTGAGGAAATCTTCTACGAGAGCCGCCACCCCTACACCTGGGGTCTTATCCGCTCCATCCCGGAGCAGGCAATCGAAGAGAAGAAGCCGCTGACGCCGATTCACGGCAACCCGCCTTCGCTCATGAACCTGCCTGAGGGCTGCGTCTTCTCTCCTCGTTGCCCCTACGCGACGGACAAGTGCCGCAAGCAGCGCCCTGAGCGCGTTGTCACCGAGTCCGGTCATTACTCTGCGTGCCACTACTCCGGTGACCCCGAGTTTCTCAAGAACGCTCCTGAGACGTCCCGTACGCGCAAGGATTCCAAGAAGGGAGGCGAGGCGTAATGGCAGATACCAACGAGCGTACTCCGCTGCTGAAGGTTGAGCACCTCTCTAAGGAGTTTCCCGCTGAGTCCGGCATGTTCGCCAAGCGCTTCTCCAAGCGTGTCGTCTCTGCTGTGAATGACATTTCGTTCGAGATTTATCCGGGCGAGACCTTTGGTCTGGTTGGTGAGTCTGGTTGTGGTAAGTCCACGACGGGTCGCACCATCATGCGCTTGACCAAGCCGACCGCCGGTAAGGTGTTCTTCCAGGGCAAAGATGTTGCCGAGATGAGCAAGCATGAGATCAAGGACATGCGTCGCGAGATGCAGTTTATCTTCCAGGATCCTTATGCTTCGCTGAACCCTCGTATGACCATTGGCGAGATCGTCTCCGAGCCCATGACCATTCACGGCGTGGGCACCAAGGAGGAGCGTATTGAGCGTGTCCGCGAGCTGCTGGACGTCGTCGGTCTGAACCCCGAGCACATCAACCGCTATCCGCACGAGTTCTCGGGCGGCCAGCGCCAGCGTGTCGGCATTGCCCGCGCATTTGCGTTGAAGCCCAAGCTGATCATCTGCGACGAGCCCGTCTCTGCACTTGACGTATCCATTCAGGCCCAGGTTCTAAACCTTCTTAAGGAGCTCCAGGACAAGTTCGGTACGGCTTATCTCTTCATTGCTCACGACCTCTCTGTCGTGCAGCACATTTCTGATCGCGTTGCCGTTATGTATCTGGGCAAGATGGTCGAGGTCTCGGATTGGAAGACGCTCTATAGCGAGCCACACCATCCGTACACGCAGTCGCTGCTGTCTGCCGTGCCGGTGCCCGATCCGGATATCCAGAAGACCCGCAAACGCATCATCCTCGCTGGCGATCCGCCGTCGCCGCTGGATCCGCCGACCGGCTGCCGTTTCCACACGCGCTGCCCGATCGCGCAGGGCATCTGCTCCGAGAAGCTTCCTGAGTTTAAGGAAGTTGCCCCGGGTCACTGCTGCGCCTGCCACTTCGCGGAGCCGTTCCCGATCAAGGAATCGCACATCGACCTGTAGTCGGTTGTTTGTCCGGGTCCGTGCTGGACTTAGTTTTCAGAACGTCCTCGACCATGGAAACCCCCTTATCCTGCTCCTTCGGAGCTGCGGATAAGGGGGTTTCCTGGTCTGCGGAATGTTCTGAAAACTAAGTCCAGCACGGACCCTGTGTTACCGCTGTAGGGGGGGCGATTCCTTGATCGCTCACTTAATCTAATGGGAAAGTTAGTGAGGCCGGAGCTTTAGCTCCGGCCTCCTTATATAAGGGCTCGGCAAAGCCGAGCCACTAAATTCTTATCAGCCCCAGAGCATGTTTGAGAATTGTGCCTGAAGTACGTATTGGCAGGTCCCGGATCGGGGTTGCCTCCCGGCGCATTCCGCAGGGGGAGCGATATTTTGCAGCACGAAGTGCGTAGCAAAATATCGCTCATGCCCGAGGACGCGCCGGGAGGCAACACCGATCCGGGACCGAACATATAGATCTACCAGCGCATTTACAAATTCGTAAACTTTTTTCAAAAAAGTGCTTGCACAGTTCTCAAATCATAGGTTATTATCTTCCTCGTTGAACGCGCGGGTCCAACAAAACGAACCGCGAATCAACAACATAGCATGTCGGAGTGGCGGAATTGGCAGACGCGCTAGCTTGAGGTGCTAGTGACCGCTTTTTGGTCATGCGGGTTCAAGTCCCGCCTCCGACACCATCGCATTTGAGAAGCCTCTTCGGAGGCTTTTTTGTTACCTATAGACGGTGGGGTCCACGATGGAAACGCTTGAACGCAACGAGTGGGCAGACGTTGCCCAGCTAGTCGAGATCACGAGCGATGCTGTCATCATTTGCGAGCTCGACGGAACCATTCTGCATGTGAATAATCGCTTACTTGGTTTGATGTGCGAGGAACGCGCCGACGTCATCGGTGGAGATGTTAAAGACGTCCTGTACTCGTCTGCTTTTGAACGTGCGACGGAACATCGTCTGCCATTTGAAACTGATGGCTCCGAGAACGAACTGATGCTCAAGCTGAGTGACGGCTCTTTTATCCCCGTCTTGGTTCGTGCGGGCTCCGTAACGCCTCCACGCATCTTAGGGCGCCGCGCACCACGTGTCCTGGTGGCGCTTCACAGTATCGAGGAACAGTATTCTCACGACCGTCAACTCAAGCGTGCGTTATCGGAGCTTAGAGTGGCGAACAAGCGTCTCTCTGGCACGCTCTCGGTCATTATGAGCACTGTGGGCTCCGATGAGTTACCCAGCCTGCTTGATACCGTTTTGAACCAGCTTGTAGGAACGCTCGATGCTTCGGGTGCCGCTATCTATTTTTCGGAGAGCGGCGGTTTTAAGCTACGCGGTGTTTCCAAGGAGCTGTACGACAGCTACCTGCCCGAGTTTTTGCCGTATGGCGCTGGCATTCCGACGTATGTTCTTCGCGAGTCGCGTGCCTGTCGCTTGTCGATTCAACAGGACCTTGAGGGCGATAGGGCCGCCTCCGGTATGTTCATGGACCTGGACAATCGTTCTAAGCACCTGTTGCGCGTGCAGGATATGCCTCCGTACCGCAGCGAGATCTGTCTTCCCGTTTTTTACGGTACGCAGATCCTTGGCGTGCTGGAAGTTGGTTGGAAACGCCCTCAGGCACCGCTCGCCTATGACGTTAATGTGCTCGAGGTCATTTGCGATTACCTGTCTATCCAGCTGGTCGGCATGGCATCGAGCCTTCGCTCTCGTCGCACGGCCGAGCTTGGCCGCTCGCTCAATGTCTTACGTGATGAGTTGTTTACCTTTCTAGACGATTCCGCCGCGGCTACCCAGGCGGTATCGTCCGAGATCTGCAATATGCTCAACTGCCATTTTTGCCCTGTTGAGTATGACGCCAGTCTGGATTCCTACGTCATAGATTTTGAAGGCGGCAGTCGCGTTGCTTTGCCGGACGATCCCGAGAAGCTTTTCTTTTCCACGACGGCGCCGGCGGCACGTCTGGGGGCTGGCCCTGATGGCTTTGAGGCGTCTGTTTTGGGCGGCACGAGTGCCGAGGACCTTAAACACGTCCGTATAACTCGCGTTGACGAATCGATGCCTATGGGAGGATGGCTTAGGGCGCATGGTCTGCCTTGTCAAGGTCTCTACGTCGACTCCGGCATCGAGGCGGGGCGCCCGCGCTCTGAGGGTGATGGCAAGCACAGTAACGACGCGATTGTTCCTGCTTCTGTTGCGAAGAGCCCGACTACGCGCGCGCTGCTGCTTCGTGATGGTAGCCAAGAGCCGATTGATGACCTTGAATATGACTACTTGGTGCACTTGGCGCATGACTTTGAACTGATCTACGAAGGCGAATCTCAAAAGCGCGAAGAGCGCCATATCGCTCAGACGCTTCAGATTGGCATGAGAAATTCACTTGGCGACGTTCCGGGAATCGCCGCCGATTCGGTGTACCTGTCGGCCACGAACTCGGCGTTGGTCGGCGGCGATTTCTATACGCTCATCCGTCTTCCCGACGACTGCGCCGTCATGATTCTGGGTGATGTGTCTGGCAAAGGCATTGAGGCCGCATCGATGTCCGCGCTCGTCAAGACGGCCCTGACGGCATATGCTTGGGAGGGCGCTGGACCGGCCCGCATGGCACGCTCCCTTAACAGCATGCTCATGGGCTTTTCGAGGGTCGAGACGTTCGTGACGGCCTTTATCGCCAAGATTGACCTTAAAGCCGGACGCGCAACGTATTGTTCGGCAGGCCATCCTCCGACCATGGTCATCAGGCCAGAGTCGATGCCGCTGGGTGGCGGCGAGGCCCGTGGGGGAGAGGTTGAGCTGCTTGGATGCCAATCGGGCGTAATCGGTGCCTTTGAGAGCATGGTGTACGAGACAGGCGTGTTTACGTTCGCCCCCGGCGACATGCTCTTCATGTATACGGATGGAACGATTGAGGCCCGCGACCGCTCAGGTGCTTTTTTTGGCGAGCAGCGCCTTCGTGACCTTCTGCTCTCTGTCTCGGGTGAGGGCGTATCGGGAATCTGCGGCAAGGTCTTGGGCGAGCTCGACCGATTTACCGAATCCGCGCTGGACGATGACATTGCATTGGTGTCCCTTGAGTTTTTACGGGGTCGTTCATAGACGACGCTGGGCGGGCTGAATCCGTACGGTTGGGGAAACGAATGCATCGAGTGGGCTTTTTTGGGGAACCATGGTCGTATGAATGAGTGGAATGACATAGCGGTTTTGACGCCACCAGGCGATATCGACATCGCCACGGTGCCTGCACTGCGTCGGCGATTGGATGCTTTGATTGGTCGCGGCGTGCGTCGTGTCGTCATCAACTGTCAGGCTGTTGACTTTATCGATTCGACGGGCTTGGCATTCCTGCTT
>DYAA01000152.1 GCA_019419405.1 Collinsella sp.
AGCGGGCGTGGACGTCGAGGCCGACGAAGGTGGTAGTATCGAGCATGGGAGCCCCTTCCATGAATGCGGCGTGGCCGCCACGGCTGGATTAGACACTCACCATTGTCGGCCTGATCCGCGGACTTTCCTGCCGGGGGCTCCCAATGTTTTTATGTCCTGCTCATATCGTCTCTGCCGGCAGTCGGGGACACTCCTTGCGCCAGCGTTGCATCGAATGCTCGGGAAAATACGAGCCGGTATTTGGCCGAATAGTGGGTCGCGGTTTCCGGATGGGGTGGGTTGCGGAAAGCGCGACCCGGAATATTGCTCTGAAACGGGATGCCGTTTCCCGACAAGGCTCAACCGGAAAGCGCATCCCATTCTGAGGCGGCAAAACGGGATGCGCTTTCCGCGCGACAGAATCTATGCAGCCGTGTTGAGCGACAGCCCCGCTACTCGCCCAGGATTAGCGCCGCGAGCTCGTCCTGGGTGTCCACCACGTAGTCGGCGCCAGCGGCTTCCAGCTCTGCGCGGCCGCGGAAGCCCCAGGTGACACCCGCGCTCTTGAGGCCGGCGTTGTGACCGGTCAGGATATCGACATTGGAATCGCCTACATAGAGTGTGGTTGCCGGGTCGGCGCCTAGCTCTTTCATCACGTGCAGCGTAACAGGTGCCTCGGGCTTGGGAGGAAACGCATCGACGCGGCCCTGCACCAGCGCAAAGCGCTCGGAACCAAAGTATTTCTCGATAAGCGGAACCGCCGAGACGTGGTCCTTGTTAGTGAGCACGGCAAGCTGCACACCCGCGGTGCGCAGGCGGTCGAGCATCTCGATCGTACCGGCGTACGGTGCGGTGTGGTCTTCCTTGTGCTCGCCGTAATAAGCCCTAAACTCGGCAAGCGTCTGCTCAAACATACGGCCGTCGCCCGCATACTCGGCGGGCATAAAGCGCTCGACCAGCTTGAGCATGCCGTTTCCCACCTTGTAGCGGTACTCGTCTACGGCAAACGTGGGCCAGCCGTGCATCTCGCAGGTATGGTTGCCGGCGGCTGCCAGGTCCTCGAGCGTGTTGAGGATGGTGCCGTCTAAATCAAAAATCACATGGGAAAAAGCTGCTGCCATGGGTGCTCCCGCCGTTTGGGTTATAGGACGCACCCATGATAACGGGCTGGCGTGTCGGGCATGTTTGAAATCTGAACAACTTTGACTGCCGTGTATCGGGC
>DYAA01000153.1 GCA_019419405.1 Collinsella sp.
GTCTCTCACAAAAGTAACTAGGGGCTAGCGAGACCTGTCCGAATTGACCTCATTGGCGGTGTCGGTTTCGAGCGCCGTGCGGCGGCTCCGGCGGAAGCAGCTCCGGTGGCGGCAGTGGCTCTGGCAGCGGCAAGGATCACGGCAATAACAAGCGCTCCGGAAAAGCGGGCGCGCTTGCGGGCACGGGCGATGTCAACGCTCCCCTTACGGCAGCCGCTGCAGCACTCGCCGCAGCCGGCGCCGGCCTCGTCGCCTACAGCGCCCGCCGCACGGCGCTCGAAACCGACACCGCCAATGAGGTCAATTCGGATAGGTCTCGCTAGCCCCTAGTTACTTTTGTGAGAGACGCCGGCTCGGCTCATCGAACATCAAAAAGGGCTGGTTCTGGATACCCAGAGCCGGCCCATTACGCATTAGATATCGTCAGTGGAGTCGAGTTCTGCCTCGAGCTTGGCACGGCGTCTTTTCGCCGTGAAAAACGTTGCGCACAGGGCAGCAAACGTGGCCGCGAAAATCGTTGCACCGCAGAACACGCCCGTGGCCAGGTTCGCCAACCAAAAGACGCTTTCGAGCGGTACGATCTGCGCCTCAGCGATACAGCACATTGCGGCAACAACAAGCGCGAACGCGGCGCCGCTAAGACCGCTGACAAGCAGGAAATATCCAACAGGAAGATGCTCGGTTTGCCCAAAACGATTGGTATCGACATAGCCCTTCCGCGTTTGCAGCCCTGCGCAAATCAACATCACGAGGACGAGCCACAAATACATGGCCGCCTCGAACGGCGTTGCAAAGCCATGCAGCATTTCACTGGCGTCGCTGTGAACCCACGCAACCTGTCGAGCTATAAACTGGTAGAAAAAGATCATCAACATGCCAAACGAAAGCAGCACGAAACCAATCTTGTAGATCTTCGCGCTCTCAGCCTCCAGGCGCTCGTCCTTTGGGCCGGCATATTCACGCCACTTTTGCACAAGTTTTAAGTCTTCAAATTTCATAGTGAACTCCTAAAGAGCGTTAGGGTCGGCGTCGATTTCGTCTTCCCAAAACAAATCGTTCAACGTAACGCGCAGCGCTTTACAGATTGCCACGCACAAGTTGAGCGTGGGATTGTAGCCGCCCGCCTCAATCAGGCCGATGGTCTGGCGCGTAACGCCCACGGCTTGGGCCAAGTCGGCTTGCGAAAGGCCAACCGCCGCGCGCGCCGCCTTCATGCGAAGGTTTTTCTTACCTGGCATAAAGTTCCTTTCGTGGTAATGGACAAATATCCGTTGCAACATGACAGAAATATATTGCATCCATCAGGCAATGTCAACTATATCTGTCATTATGGAAACCATGTCCGACATCGCCATGCGGACATAGCAATTTCGATCCGCTATTCAAACTTACTCGGACAGAACCGACTCGGTTTTGTCCGAGTAAACGAATCTCCATCGAACTCCGAACGATTGTTCGATGGATTTCGTGTTGGTTGGAATCGTCTGTGGGCTGGGCTATGCTACCTTGACTATCTATATGACTTAAACGCAGCAAGGGAGCACCGAGAGAGCGAGTATGGCAAAAAACACCGCAAACTATGGTAACGACAGTATCCGCCAGCTCAAGGACGAGGAGCGCGTACGCCTGCGCCCTGCCGTCATCTTTGGCTCGGACGGGCTCGACGGCTGCGCGCATGCCGCCTTCGAGATCCTGTCCAACGCCGTTGACGAGGCGCGCCAGGGCTACGGCAAGCTCATCACCCTTACCGCCTTTCGCGATGGCTCTATCCAGGTAGAGGACAATGGCCGTGGCTGCCCGCTCGACTGGAACCCTTCCGAGAAGCGCTTTAACTGGGAGCTCGTCTTTTGCGAGCTCTACGCCGGCGGCAAGTATAACAACAACCAGGGCGGCGACTACGACTTCTCGCTCGGCACCAACGGCCTGGGCTCCTGCGCGACTCAGTACGCTTCCGAATACATGGACGTCACGGTTTGGCGTGACGGCAACAAGTACTCCCTGCACTTTAAGAAGGGCAAGGTCGTCGGCGCCAAGAAGAAGGCACTCGAGATTGAGCCCAGCGACGAGAACCGTACCGGCACCACCATCAAGTGGCGCCCTGACCTTGAGGTCTTTACCTCCATCAGCATTCCCCACGACTGGTATCGCGAGACCATGCGCCGCCAGGCCGTGGTCAACGCCAACGTGACCTTCCGCCTGCGCATCGAGGGCGACGATGGCGAGTTTTCCGAAGAGGATTTTTGCTACCCCAAGGGCATCGAGGACTACGTACTCGAGAAGGTGGGCGCCGATTACCTCACCGAGCCCTTCTTTATCGAGGCCGACCGACGCGGTCGCGATCGCGAGGACCTGCCCGACTACAACGTAAAAATCACCGCGTGCATGTGCTTCTCGCGCACCTTCATGATGCAGGAGTACTACCACAACTCATCGTGGCTCGAGAACGGCGGCTCACCCGAGAAGGCGGCCCGTAGCGCTCTGACCAGCGCCATCGATGCCTACATTAAGCAACAGGGCAAATACAACAAAAACGAGAGCAGCATCAAATGGCAGGACGTCCAGGACTGCCTGGTACTGGTGACCAACTGCTTCTCCACCCAGACGTCCTACGAAAACCAGACTAAGAAAGCCATCAATAACCGCTTTATCCAGCAGGCCATGACGGCATTCTTTAAGGAGCGCCTCTCGACCTACTTGATCGAGAACAAAGACGCCGCCAACAAGATTCTGGAGCAGGTGCTCATCAACAAGCGCTCGCGCGAGAATGCCGAGAAGACGCGCCAGAGTATCAAGACCAACCTGCAGCAGAAGACCGACATGGCCAACCGCGTGCAAAAGTTCATCGATTGCCGCTCCAAAGACAAGAGCCGCCGCGAGATCTACATCGTAGAGGGCGACTCGGCAGCAGGCGCCATTCGCACCTCGCGCGATGCCGAGTTCCAGGGTGTTATGCCCGTCCGCGGCAAGATCCTCAACTGCCTGAAGGAGGACTATCCGCGCATCTTTAAGTCCGACATCATCATGGACCTTATGCGCGTGCTGGGCTGCGGCGTGGAGATCAAGGACAAGCGCATCAAGAACCTTGGTGCCTTTGACCTGGACAACCTCAACTGGAACAAGGTCATCATCTGTACGGACGCCGACGTCGACGGCTACCACATCCGCACGCTCGTGCTCACCATGCTCTACCGCCTGGTGCCCACACTTATCGACGAGGGCTACGTGTATATCGCCGAGTCGCCGCTCTACGAGATCAACTGCAAAGAGAAGACCTACTTTGCCTACACCGAGCTCGAGAAGAACGGCATCCTCAAGGAGATCGGCGACCAGAAGTGCTCCATCAACCGCTCCAAGGGTCTTGGTGAGAACGATCCGGACATGATGTGGCTCACCACCATGAACCCCGAGACGCGCCGTCTGATCAAGGTGGAGCCCGAGGACGTCACCAAGATGGAAACCATGTTCAACCTGTTGCTGGGCAACGACGAGGCGGGCCGCAAGCGCCATATCTCCGCGCACGGCAAGGAATACCTGGACCAGCTGGACCTGCAATAGCAGCAAATCGATAACGACGGCCCATAAGAAGTTCAAGAGGAAATCGTGGCAAAGAAGAAGACGAAGAACCAGCCAAAGAAAAAGCAGGTCAACGCCGAGAACGTCATCGGCCTGCACTCCGAGGTCACCGACCAGCCGATTACGCAGACGCTCGAGGTCAACTACATGCCCTACGCCATGAGCGTCAACGTCTCGCGTGCATTCCCCGAGATCGACGGCTTTAAGCCCTCGCACCGCAAGCTGCTCTACACTATGTACAAGATGGGCCTGCTCAAGGGCGAGCGCCAAAAGAGCGCCAACATCGTGGGCCAGACCATGAAGCTCAACCCACACGGCGACGCCGCCATCTACGAGACGATGGTGCGCCTGGCCACGGGCAACGAGGCGCTGCTTGCTCCTTTCGTGGAGTCGAAGGGCAACTTTGGCAAGTACTATTCGGGCGACCTGAGCTACGCCGCCTCGCGTTACACCGAGGCCAAGCTCTCCCCCATCAGCGCCGAGATCTTCAAGGACATCGACAAGGACCCGGTCGACTTCGTCGACAGCTACGACGGTGCCATGAAGGAGCCGCGTCTGCTGCCTACCACGTTCCCCAACATCCTCGTCTCGGCCAACAAGGGCATCGGCGTCGCTATGGCGTCCGATATCTGCGGCTTCAACCTCAACGAGGTCTGCACCGCCACGATGCACTACCTCAAGGATCCCGACTGCGACCTGCTCGAGTACATGCCCATGCCCGATTTCTCGACCGGCGGCGAGATTATCTACCGCCGCGAGGAAATGGAAAAAATCGTCGAGACCGGCCTTGGCAGCTTCCAGATTCGCTCCCGCTGGCGTTGGATTCCCGAAGAGCGCATCATCGAGGTCTACGAGATCCCTTACACCACCAAGACCGATGTCATCATCGAGCGCATCGTCAAACTCTCCAAGGAGGGCAAGGTCAAGGAGATCGCAGACATCCGCGATGAAACCGACCTTTCGGGTCTGCGTATCGCCATCGACCTTAAGCGCGGTGTCGACCCCGACAAGCTCATGGCCAAGCTCTATCGCTCGACCACGCTGCAGGATTCGTTCTCGTGCAACTTCAACGTACTGGTCGACGGCTATCCCCGTGTTATGGGCGTGCGCCAGATTCTGCACGAGTGGGTCAAGTGGCGTATTGAGTCCACACGTCGCCGCATTAACTTTGACCTGGGCAAAAAGTCCGAGCGTCTGCACCTGCTGCACGGCCTTGAGGCAATTCTGCTCGACATCGACAAGGCCATCGCCATCATCCGCGGCACTAAGCTCGAGGCAGAGGTTGTACCCAACCTTATGAAGGGTTTCGACATCGACGAGACCCAGGCCGAGTTTGTCGCCGAGCTCAAGCTCCGCAACATCAACGAGGAATACATCCTCAACCGCACCAAGGACATTGCCAAGCTCGAGGGCGAGATCGCCGAGCTCGAGGAGATCCTCTCCAGCGAAGAGAACATCAAGAAGGTCATCAGCGACGAGCTGGCCGCGGTTAACAAGAAGTACGTGATGCCGCGCCGCACGGGCAGGATTGAACCCCATGAGGTCGTCGAGGTAAGCTTGGAGCCCGAGGTCGAGGAGTACCCGGTTACGATCATGCTCTCGCGCGATGGCTACCTCAAGAAGATGACCGACCGCGTGCTTAAGAAGGCCGCCACGCTCAAGTACAAGGACGGCGACAAACCCTTTATCGAGCTCCCGTCCTCCAACACCCACGAGCTGCTGGTCTTTACCAACAAGAGCCAGGTGTACAAGTGCAAGGTTGCGGCGTTTGAGGACACCAAGTCGGCCCAGCTGGGCTCGTACCTGCCGACCGATCTTGAGATGGAACCCGACGAGAGCGTGATTTGGGTCATCGACCCCGAGGATTACAAGGCCGACGCTCTGTTTGTCTTTGAGAACGGCCGCGTGGTGCGCGTCGCGCTTGCCGGATACGTCACCAAGACCAACCGCAAGCGCCTGAAGAACGCCATCTACGGCGGCAGCAAGCTGCTGTATGCGCAGGTGCTCAAGGAGGACCGCGACCTCGCGCTGGTCTCGAGCGACTACCGCCTGATGAACTTTAACACGTCGCTGCTCAAGACCAAGACGACCACCAACACGCAGGGCGTTCAGGCTTTTACGGCCAAGAAGGGCCGCTCGGTCACCACTGTCGGCACGACCGAGGAGATTCTTGGCGCCGGCGTCTCAGCCGAGAAGTTCACCGCGCAGAGCCTTCCCTCTGCCGGTGCCCTCATGAAAGAAAACGACATGCCGAGTTTGTTTGACTAGGTACCACGGCAACGAGATCGTTAGATACTTCGCAAAGCGACGAGGCCCGGAACGCAACGGCATTGCGCCCGGGACTCGTCGTTTTTCTTCTCAACTATTTTTTAACGCAGATAAATTGATTTCTGCTTATTTTTCTGCGTAAAAAATGTCAGCGTCACTACTTCGATGCCCTTTGGTCAGTCGTTAGCAAAACTTGCAAAAGTTAGCAAAACTTGCAAAAATTAGCAAAACCTGCAAAGGAGCTACCATGGAGTACAGCAAGAACCCCTTTACCCCAACATTTGGAAGCGTCCCTCCCTTTCTAGCGGGTCGCGAGCATATCCTGCGCGACATCAACCGTGGCTTTATCAACGGCCCAGGAGATCCCAACCTGTCGACCATTTTTACTGGCGCAAGGGGAACGGGCAAGACGGCACTTCTCTCGCTCCTTTCAGAAACGGCGCTTGAACACGACTGGATCGCAGCAAATGTCTCCGCCATGCCAGGCATGCTCGAAGATATTATCGAGCGAACCAAAGAAGCCGCAGATAGCTACCTCTCACAGCCTCACGCGCGCATAAACGGTGTTCAAATTGGCCCAGTGGGCATCGATTGGACATACGCTCAAGAGGCTCAGGGCAACTGGCGCACGCGCATGAATGGCATCTTTAAGCAACTCGAAAAACATGACATCGGACTTCTCATCACCATCGATGAAGTCACCGTCGATCTCGAAGAAATGCTTCAATTTGCCTCTGTTTACCAGCACTTTGTACGCGAAGGTAAAAAAGTTGCCCTACTCATGGCAGGACTGCCCTACAAAGTATCGGCGTTGCTACGTAACGATTCCGTCTCGTTCCTCAGACGCTCCCAGTATCATCAGCTGGGACGAATCACTGATGTTGAGATTGCAAATGCATTTCGTAAAACCATTGAAGCAGGAGGACGCTCAATCACGCCAGAAGCGCTCGAGGATGCCGTGAAGGCCATCGACGGATTTCCCTACATGATGCAGCTCGTCGGATATCGCACTTGGGATGTTTCGGAAAACTCGCCCCAAATCAGTACATCCGATGTCCAGCAGGGTTCTCTGCTTGCCCGTATGGAGCTGCGCGATCGTATTCTCGAAACGACCTATCAGGAGCTTTCCGATAAAGACATTGAGTTTTTGCTCGCGATGCTGCCCGATTCTGGCCCCAGCAGGGTCTCGGAGATAGCCAAACGCATGGGCGTCGCCAGCAACTACGCAAGCCAATACAAACGCCGCCTCCTCGAGGACGGCGTTATCGGGGAACGTGGACGTGGCCTCGTCGGCTTCGACATCCCCGCGTTCAGGGAATTCTTGAACGAGAAGGCGTTTTAGCACACCGGAATTGTCCGCGGGAGCATCGTTGCATGGCAATCAGCAATCCTCTTGGTAAGGGCAGCAAGCATTTCCGCTTGTGCTGATTGCCATGCGTTCTCCTTGTCCTTAGGCGAGCTTGCGAGCGAGCTCTCGCACCTTTTCCAGCTTGGGCGACGATACCATGCTGTCGCGCTCGGTCATGCCGCTAATGGTGACAATGCCCTGGTCCTCCCACTTGCAGTATGCGCAGGCCGACTTGTACATAGCGATAGCCGCATCATAGACGCCCTCGCTGTGGCTATCGAGCAAAAGGGCCGTCTTGGTGAACGGGAAACCCGTGGCACCGAAGGCGTACAGGCGGTCGATGACAGCCTTCTCCTGCGCGGTGATATCGAACCAGTAGATAGGCGAGGCAAAGACGACCATATCTGCGTCTTTCAGCGACTCGATCACGTTGACCATGTCATCCTTCTGCACGCAGACGCCCTCATGAGCGAAGCAGTACTGGCATCCCAAGCAGCCGGCGATCTTCTTGCTGGCAACGCGGACGACCTCGACCGTATTGCCGCCCTCACGCGCGGTCTCGGCAAACGCCTCGACCATGGTATCTGTATTGGCGCCCTTACGCGGGCTACCGCTCAATACAACGATATTCATAGGATTCCCTCTCCCTCATGCTGCAGGCGCGCAGCATGTTTTCTTGTAACCAAAACGAATGGTGTTAATCAATCGCCAGCAGGCCATATCTCTTGTTCAAGTTCCCTAAAGAAGCTCAAGACGATTGCGATTGCCTTATACAACGTCGAAAATCAAAGAGGGCCCATAGCAACGCCACCTACCTGAAATGACATGCGGTCAAGACGAGCTACGAGGATCGTGACGAGCCGATACCGCTCGCATACCCCCTTCGGAATAGGCGCTGAGCAGCTCCTGAGCGTGGGAAAACTCGGGCCCTCGCCTCCAACCGAGCAGGCGGTTGACCGCGAGATTTCCCTGGACGTTGTGGACGAAGAGCAGATAGGCGTCCTCGCGCGAAAGCCCAGTCTCCTCCATGATCGAGGGAACCATCTGCTCGGCGCCGCGCTCGACGACGCGCTGTGCCACCCGGGCGTACGCGTCGTCATCCGAGTAGAGCAGATAATAGTCCTCGTTTGCCGGCGGGCGCTGGCAGAGGGGCCCCGCCTCCGTTCCCTCGAGCGGCGGCACCGCCGCCAAGGCCTCGTCGATAAGCGCGTCGAGCAGGGCGAACTTGTCCTCGTAGTGCAGATAGAACGTGCCACGGTTAATATCGGCGCGGCGGCAGATATCCGCTACCGTCATCTTCGCGAAGCCGACCTCGGCCAGCAGCGCGAAGAACGCCTCCCGTATGACCGAGAGTGTATAGCGTCGGCGACGATCGATCTTCCCCGCTTCCATTACCCCTCCAATTGCAACGCTCGACAACGCCCGGCAAACGCTCGTTTATCGACAGCAGGCCGAAGCTGTTCATTGCTCTTAAGCAAATCGACATGGATACTTTTTATAGACACGTGTTTATAATAGCTGAAAGAAGGTATCCAGTGACCCTGTACGAGCAGCTCGTTATCGAGCTCACCAACCGATCGTTTTCCCTTCAGGCCGCCTACCGCAGCGGCGGCACGCCCTATGAGCTGAGTGACCGCGAGCCCGAGCCCTACGACCAGCAAATCGAGGACTTCGCCCGCATGATCGAGGAAGCCGATTGCGTGCTGGCGGGCGGGGCCTCCGGGCTCTCCGCGGCGGGCGGCGGCGACTTCTACTACGAGGACAACGCGACCTATCGCAAGCATTTCGGCAAATTCGCCGAGCGTTACGGTTTCAAGGGCGCTTTCGAGGGGTCGTTCTACCGCTGGCCCACCGCCGAGGCGCGCTGGGGATACCTCGCCACCTTCCTCGACACCACGCTCAACGCCCCGCTGCGCAAGCCCTACAGGGACCTCGACGCCATTCTCGCCGAGAAGGATTTCTTCGTGCTCACCACCAACCAGGACACGCAGTTTGTGAAGCTCTATCCCTGGGAGAAAGTGGCAGAGATCCAAGGCGACCACCGCTTCTTTCAGTGCTCCCGCTGTTGCACCGACGCGGTGTGGGATACGGTCGAGCCGGTCTCCAACATGGTAGAGGCCATGGGAGACGGCCTTGAGGTTCCGACAGAGCTCGTGCCGCGCTGCCCGCACTGCGGGGCAGAGGCGTTCCCCTGGGTTCGCGGCTACGGCAACTTCCTGCAGGGCGAACTCTACGAGGAGCAGTACCGCAAGGTGTCCGAATGGCTCGACGCGCACGCACGGCAGAGGATCCTCTTCCTCGAGCTGGGTGTGGGCCGCATGACGCCCGCGTTTATCCAGGAGCCGTTCTGGGTCCTCACGGCGCAGTTACCGCAGGCCAGCTACATCGCCGTAAACAACAAGACGCAGTTTCTCCCCCGCGCGATCGAGGATCGGGGGCTCGCCGTTCGCGCCGACATCGCCGACGTGCTCGCCGACGCGCGCAAGACGCTGGGGAGGTAGCGCATGGAGACGGCGAAAGCAGTTCGCATAGGCAGGGCGCTAGCCGAAGCGGATCTTGTCATCATCGGCGCTAGCAACGGACTCGACATGGCGGAGGGGCTCAACCTTTTCTGCGCCGATGCTCATTTCCAAGAGGCGTACGGGGACCTCGCCCAGGCAGACGGCATCGGCTGCATACTGCAGGGGCTCGCTTCCCCGGATGCCAGCGTGCGACGCCGATGGGCCGAGCGGTTCCATCAAAAGGAGTATCTCGAATATGAGCCCGGCTCGCTCATGAACGGGCTGCGGCGTCTTACGGAGCACGCCGACACCTTCGTGGTCACATGCAACATCGACGGGCACTTCGCGCGCGCCGGGTTCGACGAGGAGCGCGTGCTCGAGACTGAGGGGAGCACGCGCACGTCGGTTGACGAGCGGCGCCTCGCCCATCCAGACGCCCTCGCCATGACCCAGCTCGACGAGCTCGCGCGTCTTGTGCAAGCCCATCGCAACGGCAGGGTCGCCATCCTCGAACTTGGCGTGGGACTGCACAACGGCGTCATAAAGCGCATGCTCGCCCAGATCGCGAACGCCTGCGAGCACGCCACCTACATCGTGTTCAACTACGGCCAGGCCATGGCGCCCGACGCTTCGTGCGAGACGATTCTCGTTGACGGCGATATGGCCCCGGCTTTCGAGGAGATCGCCCGATGCCACCCCTAGAAAGAGAAGCGCGTAGGCTTCGAAGCCTTATCGACGATGCCGACGCCATCATCGTCGGCATCGGCTCGGGCATGTCGAGCGCCGCCGGGTTCAACCATTACAACCGCGCGGGCATGGCGCGCGCAGGAATGGCGGACTGGCAGCAAGCCTTTGGCTTCAAGAGCCTTTTCGACGGCTTCTACCACCTCTACCCCAGCCTCGAGCAGCAATGGGCCTACTACGCGCGATACATCGACTTCATGCTGCGCGAGCTGGCCTCGCAGCCCTATCTCGACCTACGGTCCCTCATCGGCCATAAGGACTACTTCATCCTGAGCACCAATGTGGACACCCAAGTCGAGAAGACGTTTCCCACCGAGAGGATCTGCAACTATCAGGGAAGCTTCGCGCACCTTCAATGCAAGCAGCCATGCTGCGACGAGCTCTTCGAGGCGAGCCCCTACGTCGAGCGCATGCTCGCGGGCATGGCGGGGTTCGAGGTCCGCAGCGGGGACGTCCCCCGATGCCCGCATTGCGGCTGGCAGCTCGTGCCGTGGGTGCGCGACGACACGTTTCTGCAGGGTGCGGTATGGCGCGAGAGCCTCGGACGATACGAGCGCTTCGTGCGCGAGCGCAGCGATCGCCGCGTGCTGTTGCTGGAGCTCGGCGTAGGCGAGATGACCCCCGGCATCATCACGCTCCCGTTCTGGAGCATGACCGCGAAGCTGCCGGATGCGCACCTGCTGAGCGTAAACATCTCGGGCGACTCGGCTCCGCTGCAGCTTGGAAGCAAGGCAGAGGCGATTCAGGCCGACTTGGGCACCCTGCTCTCGGCGGCACGGACGACGAAGGTATTTAAGCCTCCTTGTCAGTCGCTTTAAGGTATTGTTCGTCGTCCACGGGCTCCAACCACTCGTTGGAGGTCTCCTCACCCGGAACCTCCAGCGCAAGATGGGAGAACCAGCTCTCGGGCGCGGCTCCGTGCCAATGCTTCACCCCCGGGGCGATGTTGACCACGTCGCCGGGACGCAGCTCCTGTGCCGATTTGCCCCATTCCTGGTAAAACCCTCGACCAGCCACACAGATGAGAATCTGCCCGCCGCCGCTTTTGGCGTGATGGATATGCCAGTTGTTACGGCAGCCGGGCTCGAACGTCACGTTGTAGACGCCAACCTGCTCGGTTGAAAGAGGCGCGAGGTAGCTTTGCCTGATAAAGCACTTCGCGAATGCGTCGTTGGGGGCACCGATGGGAAAGGCCATCTCGTTTTGGTGCTCGGCTTTTGCATCGGCGGCATCGTCATCCGCCCAGACCTCCTTCGCCATGCGAAAGGCCGCCCACGCCTTGGGCCATCCTGCGTAAAACGCTGCATGCGTAAGGATTTCCGCTATCTCCGTCCTCGTCACACCATTGCTCTTTGCGGACATCAGATGGTATTGGAACGAAGAGCCCGTCAGCCCCTGCGCCATTAGAGCCACCACCGTCACCACGCTACGGTCTCGAAGGGAGATCTCGCCCTCATGGCTCCACACCTCGCCAAACAGCACATCGTCATTGAGCTGTGCGAACTTGGGGGCGAACTCCCCCAGGGCATCCCTGCCCGCTGTCTGTTTAATTGCCATGATCGATTTCCTCCTGTCGATGGGTTTAGGCGCAAAACAGTTTCCGCATTACGGAACCCCTCGCACTCTCTGTTTTATTGACGAGAATGAAGGTAATACTTAAACTTGACTTTAGGTCAAGGAATGAATTCGAAAACTTTTCGGAGGAGCCATGTACACCATCGGACAGGTGTCGGAGATGTTCGGTTTGCCCGCCTCAACGCTGCGGTATTACGACAAGCAGGGATTGTTCCCGGGATTGGAGCGAACGTCCGGCATTCGCCGATTCGGCGATACGGAACTCGAGGCGCTTCGGGTCATCGAATGCCTCAAGATTGCGGGGATGGAGATCAAGGACATCCGGAAGTTCATGGAATGGTGTGCGGAGGGCTCATCGACATACCCCAAACGCAAGGCCATGTTTGAGGAGCGGAAGGCCCACATGGAATCGGAGATCGCGAACATGAACCGCGCACTGGACATGCTGAAGTTCAAATGCTGGTACTACGAGCAGCTGAATCAGGGCAACAGCGAGACTGAGCTGAAGGCGCTGATTCCCGACGGCTTGCCGGAAGATATCAAAGAGGCCTACGAAAACGCTCACGCTCGATAATGCCGCCCTATGCTCAAGGGGCTTCGACACGGGGTCCTTTGGTTAGGAATGCAAAAGGGTAATTCGGTGGTGCTCTTGGGCTCGATGAGTGGGCGCGTTACAGCTCCACGTCGATAGGCACCGGATGGCGATGACCATGTTATACCAGGAAAGATCGCCTTCAATGCGCATAGCTCGCGAAATAACACTCGCTGGGCCGTCACCCCTGGCCGTTACCCTCCAATCTTCAAATGTTGACAGACAACTCGAGTCAGATGAGTTAGAAAGAGTTAACATGTCGTTGTGAGGATGAAATCATGAGGAACAGTCAAGATTTTTGGGATAAAAACGCCGGGCGGTACGACTGCTTCATGCGCAAGGACGCAGCGGCTTACGAACGGTTGTACGAGCTGCTGCGCCCTGTGGAACAGCACAAATCGGTGCTGGAGTTGGCCACCGGCACAGGCTCGATCGCTAAAAATATCGTAAGCAGCGCCAATCATATCGAGGCTACGGACGCATCGCCGGAGATGATCGCGGAAGCGCGGCGGTGCAACCGATCCGCCAAGCTGCATTTCTCCGTGCAGGATATGTTTCACCTCCCCTATGCGGATGGTAGCTTTGACGTGATCATTGTGGCCAATGTCCTGCACATCGTGCCGGAGCCAAAGAAAGCTCTCTCTGAAATTCGTCGCGTGCTGAGGGACGGCGGCGTCCTGGTTGCGCCGACCTTCACCCATGCGGATAACGCCATCTTCGGAAAGGTCAAAGCATTTTTCATGAAATTGGCGGGCTTTCCGCTGCACAGCAAGTGGACGAACGAAGAATATCTTGCATTTCTGCGGGAAAACGGCTGGACGGTACAGAAAAGCACCGTGCTGAAAGCCTCGTTCCCGTTGGCTTACGCAGAGTGCGTGAAATCAAAGGAACTATGACATGAAAGAAAAGATCAGGCTCTCCGGTGTGCCGGAGACCATGCTGCAAACCGTTTATGCAAGAGCAAAAGAGAGTCGGGGACGCGGCGCCATTCACGATGCGAAAGCGGCGGGAATCATTGAGAAGCTGGACTACGATTTTTCCCTTGCCGACAAGGATGCCGCCATGTACAGCGGAGTTATTGCCCGCACCATTGTGCTGGATCGCCTGACGGAGGGCATGGCGGCGTTTTCACCAATCTATAAGCTACTGGACAAGCTGCCTGCCGTGCGGAATATTTCCAATAAAATCATCACTCTGGAAAAGGAGTGACGCAAAAATGTCATTCTTCGAAAATACCCGCAAGCCTGTAGGCCTTGGTGGCAGAATCATGGTTTCCATGATGAATCTTGGGCATGCACCTGTGGCAACATGGGGACTTAAATTCCTTCATCTCTCACCGGATACCAAAGTGCTGGACTGCGGCTGCGGCGGCGGGGCAAACATCAAGAGATTGCTGAAGAACTGCCCACAAGGGATTGTCGAGGGCATTGATTATTCCGAAATCAGCGTGGAGAAGGCCCGAAAACTAAATCAGCGCGCCATTCGGGACGGACGCTGCGCCGTGTGTCAGGGCAGTGTGGCACAAATGGATTTTGCGGATGCGTCCTTTGATGTGGTCACAGCCTTCGAAACGGTCTATTTCTGGCAGGATCTGCCAAAGTGCTTTCAGGAAGTCTACAGGGTACTGAAGCCCGGTGGGACGTTCCTGATCTGCAATGAAAGCAACGGGGATACAAACAGAGACAAAAAGTGGACGGATATCATTGGCGGCATGACCATCTATAAAGATACCGAGCTGAAGGCATATTTGGAGCAGGCCGGATTTAATGACATCCAGATTCATAAGACGAAAAGCTGGCTGTGTATGACGGGGAGAAAACACCATCAACACTGAGAAGGCGCTGCTTGCGGACGAGCACCTTAGGGTGTGGGGTGATACAGGAGGATGACTGTGCGCTATAAAATTGAAAAGAACACGGTGCAGGAAACGCTGATCATTCCGCTGTATGCGCGAAAAAAATGCTCAGAGCTTTACCCAAGTTTGTACCAGGACGAGGCGGTGCGGCAACTTGTGAGCGCGTTGGATTATGATTTTTCCGCCTTGGAGCAAAAGTCCTCCAGCCTGTTACAACGCTTCGGCGCGCTTGAGGTCGCCATGCGGCAGAACGACCTTGCCTATGAGGTGCGACACTATCTGAAAACGCACCCCACGGCAGCGGTGGTCAATCTGGGCTGCGGGTTGGACTGCACCGGCCGTGCCTGTGACAACGGCAAATGCAGGATCTACAATCTGGACTTTCCGAATGTTATCGCAATCCGGAATGAGCTTCTTCCCGCCAGAGAGCGGGAAGCGAACATTCCCTGTGACCTGAACGATCCGTCGTGGTTTGAAAGAATCGACGCCTCCGGCGGTGCGGTGTTCTTTGCGTCCGGTGTGTTCTACTATTTTCTGAAAGACCAGGTGATGACACTGGCACAGGCCATGGCAGACGCTTTTCCGGGCAGCGTGCTTGTCTTTGACGCTGCCAACGAAAAGGCGGTGAAACTGATGCTGAAGACGTGGCTGAAAGATGCGGAAATCAAGGATGCGGGCGCATACTTCGCCGTTTCGGACGCGGAGCGTGAGCTTGCGCCGTGGGGCGAGAATATGCGTATTTCCAGCCGGGAGTATATGTTGGGCTACCACGACCTGAAAGACCCGTCGGTCAGTGGTCTGTTCCGCTTTCTTGCCAAAATTGGCGACCGGATGATGGACATGCAGATCGTAAAGATCGGATTTGAAGGGAAGCAATGAAGCACCTGCACTTTGATGTGGAGACCTCCGGCTTCTACGGCGCGTATTGGCCGTGCGCCGATGATTCGAGCTGCGCGGTGATCGCCATGATCGGGGATGATCCGGAGGATCGGCTTGCCCGCTCGGCCGCAAAATGGCTTTGCGCTCACGGCACCCACTTCGTCTTTCCGGAGGGAATGCTGAAAATCATGCTGCCGGTTGGCTCCGGCCTGTTTGTAAAGCTGGCGTTTCAGACGGCAAAAAAGTATTCCAAGGAGTGCAGCCAGACCCGGAAAGACATTGAGAAGCGGATGAACCGGACTCTGGCAGAATGGAAAGGAGCGAAGTGAGATGCGTTGGATGGGAATGCCCATGGCCATGTGGGCAGTCTTTGCGAAGTCCTTTCAAGCGCAGCTGACGGCGGTGCTGGGCTACGACCCGGACATCGCACGTAAGATCACGGAAAAGGCCAAGCCGAAGTACCGTGAGATCATCGCAAAGCTGCCCGAATTTGAAAAGGGTGATCGGTTCAGCATGAACATCATTGGCTGCGCCATGCTGGGGGCGTTTGTCCTCTCCATGCCGCGCCGTCCCGATGTGGAAAGCCTTACCGACTACTATGAGAAAGCTCAGATGACGCTGCTGATGAAATGGTTCTGCCGCCAAAGTGGCAAGTCAAAGTTCACGCCCAAGGATATTGCCGGAATGAAGGCCACTGCCACTCTGAAAGCCGCCGACCGCAACCCGTATTCGTGGAATATGGACTTCATCGAGTACCCGGACGGCAGCGGCTATGAGGGGCGCTTTACAAAGTGCGGCATCTGCACACTGATGAAAGAGCTGGGACTTTATGACCTGACACCCGCCATGTGCCATTTGGACTACACCATGAGCGAAGCGGGCGGCGTGACGGATTTTGTGCGCGAGTATACCCTGGCCTCCGGCGGGCCCTACTGCGACTGCGGGTACAAAAAGAAACGGATATGAGAATGGCGGCCAACTACATGAGCCAAACCGTTTACGGCATCCTGATCCCCTTTCTCGGTACAGCGCTGGGCGCGGCCTGTGTATTCTTTATGCGCAAACAGCTCAGCGATGTCCTGCAGCGCATTTTGACCGGTTTTGCCGCCGGTGTGATGGTAGCGGCCTCTGTGTGGAGTCTGCTGATTCCTGCGATGGAACAGGCTGCGTGGATGGGAAAGCTGTCGTTTGTTCCGGCGTTTGTCGGATTCTGGATCGGCATTCTGTTCCTGCTGGGACTGGATCACCTGATTCCCCACCTCCATGCAAAAAGCAACCAGGCAGAGGGACCGAAAAGTCAGCTCAAAAAGACGACCATGATGGTGCTGGCTGTGACGCTTCACAACATCCCGGAGGGAATGGCCGTAGGGGTCGTCTACGCGGGGGCCCTCTCTGGCAGCGCGCAAATCACGGCAACCGGCGCTCTGGCGCTGTCCATTGGCATTGCCATTCAAAATTTTCCGGAGGGGGCCATCATCTCCATGCCGCTCCGGGCAGAGGGCGAGAGCAAGGGACGGGCGTTTGTTGGCGGTGTGCTTTCCGGCATCGTAGAGCCAATCGGGGCTGTGCTGACCATTCTTGGCGCAGGGCTAATCGTCCCGGCCCTCCCGTATTTGCTGAGCTTTGCCGCAGGTGCAATGCTTTATGTGGTAGTGGAGGAGCTGATTCCGGAAATGTCCCAAGGCAAGCATTCCAACCTTGGCACGCTTGCCTTTGCTATGGGCTTCGGCATCATGATGGCGCTGGACGTGGCACTGGGATAAACCGAGCGACTAACCATCATCACCACCATCGCCGACAGAACGCCCACCATGGGCTATGCGCATATCAAAAGTCCAAATAGGAAGCATATCTATGTTGTCTTCCCGACCGGACGGATAGGCACATCCGGCACGGCATCAATCGCGCGGATCGCATCCCGACACAGGACGCGATCCGCGCCAGAACAGAAGATCAGTTCTCCAGCGGCTGCATGATCTCCAATATGATTCCATCTGGGTCCCGGAGGTAGAAGGCCTTGCTCCGGCCAAAGCCCTCCTGCCTAAAATCAAATTCCTGGGGAGAGGAAAGGCACTCCACACCCTGCTCCACCAGTTTTTGATAGGCCCTGTCGGCATCCTCCGTATAGAAGCAAAGCTCCGAAATGGAGGTGGTGAAGAGGTCCATGGGGATGCGCTGGACATCATCATTCACGAACTGGATGAGCTCCACCGGCGGCATATGCAGCTGATCCGAGCCGTTCAGATAAGCAACCCGGGCCTTGCAGTTTTCCCGCTGGAATATTGCCTCTGTCTCTTTTCCTTCCATCAGGATCTCCCCCTGATACCGAAGGCCCAGCACATCCCGATAAAACGTCACGGAACGGTCCAGGTCGCTGACGGTCAATCCGACATGATAGATTTGCCCAATCATAGGCTCCTCCTCGTTAGTTGTTTTCTGTTGACTCAACAAAGGCGTGAATCAGGAAGACAGGCCCGGCTGATATCATCGCATTTACCCACCACGGTCGCTAGCGGTTTTGTTATCGCTCTCGTACAAAGCTAAACTCAGGGCTTTGAGTTTTAGCCTCTATCTCAAAGGGCACGGCAACTTCCGAGCAACAGAAGACGAGAACGCCTTCATGAGCTCGGACTTGCCGGAGCGGCGCATCCCCGTGATCACTTTGATGTTTCAGCTGCCTTCGAGTGCCCAAAGCCGCTCCATGTATGCATTGCGGTCTACCCAAGTCATCATTCGCTCCTTCTCGGTTTCGAAACTCGAATAGTTTTATAGTTTCGAAACTGAGAAGGCGATGCGCCATCGGTCCGGGCAAATGCGCGCCGGAAGACTGGACAACCTGTGCAATTGTCGCCGGCCCGCAATTGCGAGCACTCGGAGCGCGCGGCATCGCTCGTTTCGCTAAATCGGCTTGATGGGATGACGGATCACGGTCTTGAGCTTCTCCGGCGCGCACTTGCGCGGGTCGGAGAGGTAAATCTCGTGATGGAGGCGGGATTCGGAGAAGTCGGGGGCATAGCTCTGTTCCGCTGCAAATGTTCGCATGGCCTCTATGGTCGCCGGCTCGCCGTCGTAAGGCCCGGTGTGCATGCATTGAACGCA
>DYAA01000154.1 GCA_019419405.1 Collinsella sp.
CTCATGCGCGATCTTAAGCGAAGCGCACGGATCGACGAAGTTGGCCATGCCGACCGACACGCAGGTGGCGCCGGCCAGGATAAACTCAGCCGCATCCTCGCCAGTCATGACACCGCCGACACCGTTGATGGGGATATCGACGGCCTGGGCAACCTCCCAGACCATGCGCACGGCGATGTGGTGGCACAGCGGGCCCGAAAGGCCGCCCTTGGGCTTGGCCACGCGGGACTTGCGGGTATGGACGTCGATGGCCATGCCCTGGATGGAGTTGATGACCGAAAGGCCGTCGGCGCCGGCAGCCTCGAGGGCCTTGGCGATCTCGGCGACGTTGACCGGCGCCATCTTCACGAACAGCGGCTTATCGGTCACCTTGCGGCAAGCAGCCATAACGGAAGAGGCGCCCTCGGGCGTGGAGCCCATGGCGGCACCGCCGGCGGCGATATTAGGGCAGCTCACGTTGATCTCGTAGCCGGCAGCCCAGGGGCACAGCTCGACATACATCTCGAGTGCGCGGACAAACTCGTCAACGGAGTGACCGGCAACCTGACAGATGACCTGGCAGCCGTCCTTGGACAGCTGTTCGAGCCACGGACCGGACTCGCGGGCAAAGGCGGCCACGCCGGGATTCTGAAGGCCCACGGAGTTGATCATACCGCCGGGAATCTCGGCCATGCGGGGCGCGGGATTGCCGGGCCAGGGCTCGGCAGCGCAGCCCTTGGTGGTGATGGCGCCCAGCTGGGAGACATCAAAGAAGTTCTGGAACTGCCATCCGTAGCCAAAGGTACCGGCTGCGGTGTTGATGGGGTTCTGCATCTTGACGCCGCCGAAATCGACGGCCATGTTCACGGTACCCACTAGAAGACCACCACCTTGGAAGCATCGAACACGGGGCCGCACATGCAGGCGCCCTTCATACCGTCGACCGTCTCGACATTGCAGGTGTTGCAGGCGCCAAAGCCGCAGCTCATCATGCGCTCGAGCGACACCTCGCAGTACGCACCGGCCTCAGCGGCAGCGGCGGCGACTTTCTTCATCATGACGGCGGGACCGCAGCTGGCCACATAGTCGTAGCCGCCCTCGCTGAGCAGCTCGGCTGCCGGGTCGGTGCAAAAACCGTGCGTGCCGAGCGTGCCGTCATCGGTGCACACGTTAACCGTGGCGCCCAGCGCGCGGAACTCATCGATGCCCACGGCCTTGGACGCGGTGCCAAAGCCCAGGCACACGTCGACGGCCACACCCTGCTCGGCAAGCTTGTCGGCAAGGCACAGCACGGGCGGAACGCCGATGCCGCCTGCCACGAGCAGCGCCTTCCTAGTGCCCTTGGGAACAAGCCAGCCGCGGCCGCCAGGGCCCAGCAGATTAGAGGTGGAACCGGGGCCCATCTGCGACAGACGGCGGGTGTCGTCGCCCACGACGGCGTACCACAGCTCGACGGTACCGGCCTGGGTGTCGGCGCGATAGAAGCTCAAGGGCACGCGAAGCAGCGAAGAGGCATCGCCGGGCACGGCGATGTTCACAAACTGACCGGGCTTGAGCGCACTTGCAAGCTTGGGGGCCGAGATGACGAGCGAGAAGATGCCGTCGGCGATCTCCTGGTTCGAGACGACCTCGAAGTCGTGCATGCGTGCAGTGGAAGGTGTGGGCATAGACGCTCCAATCCCCCATGCGGTTGCATGGTTCAGGCGAACAGAAAGCGCGGCACCGCAAGGGAGCCGCGCACAAAAGCGATAAGGCTATGCTAGCAGATGCAGCCGTCGGCAAGCGTCTGTTTACCGCCGACAAATACATCGGTGGCACGACCGGTGAGCGTGCGGCCGGCAAAACCTGAGTTCTCGGCACGCGACTCGTAGCCGTCCTCGCCGACCGTCCAAGTGGCAGACGCGTCGAAGACAGTCAGGTCGGCAACGGAGCCCGCCTTGACCTGAACCTGGTCGAGGCCCAGGATCTCACGCGGTTTGATGGCCATGAGCTCGACCATACGGCCCATGCTCATCTTGCCCGTGTTGACCAGCTCGGTGAGTACGAGCGACAGGGAGGTCTCGAGGCCGATCATGCCAAAGGGCGCAAGCTCGAACTCGCGGGCCTTCTCCCACGGGGTGTGGGGAGCGTGATCGGTGACGATAGCGTCGACGGTGCCGTCGATGACGCCCTGACGGATGGCCTCGGCATCTTCCTCGGTACGCAGCGGCGGATTGACCTTGAGCGAGGTGTTGTAGGTCTCGTCCAGGTCGTTCTCGGTCAGGAACATGTGGTGCGGGGTGGCCTCGCAGGTCACCTGGACACCGGCAGCCTTACCGGCACGCACGATCTCGAGGCCATGGGCGGTGGAGATGTGCTGGATGTGCAGCTTGGCGCCGGTCAGCTTGGCGATCTCGATGTCGCGGGCGATCTGGAGCTCCTCGCCGGCAGCCGGCCAACCCTCGAGGGCCAGACGGGTCGAGACCTTGCCCTCGTTGATCTGGCCATGGCCGACCAGGTCCTCGTCCTGGCAGTGGCTCATAAAGACCTTGCCGAACATCTTGCCGTAGTCCATGCAGCGACGGAGCATGCCCGCACCCTGCACGCCGCGACCGTCGTCGGTGAAGGCAACGGCGCCGTGGGCGACCATATCGCCCATCTCGGACATAGCCTCGCCCTTAAGACCGCGGGTCATGGCGCCCGACGGATAGACGCGGCAGTGACCGACCTCGGCAGCGCGGGACTTGACGAACTCCACGACGGTGCCGTTATCGGTGACGGGATCGGTGTTGGGCATGGAGCACACGCCGGTAAAGCCGCCCTTGGCAGCTGCGCGGGTGCCGCTCTCGATGTCCTCTTTGACCTCGTAGCCAGGCTCGCGAAGGTGAACGTGCATATCCACCAGACCGGGGACGAGGTACTTGCCGGAAAGGTCGCGGACCTCGGCTCCCTCGACGGCGAGATTCTCGCCGACCTCGGCGATCTTGTCGCCGTCAATCAGGACGTCAACGACACCGTCAAGCTCGACGGACGGGTCGACGACGTGGGCATTCTTAAGAAGCAAGGCCATTATCGGCACCTCCAAGCAGCAGATACAGGATAGCCATACGCACGCAGATACCGGCGTAGACCTGCTCCAGGATTACGGAGCGTTGCGGGTGGTCGGCCATATAGGAGTCGAACTCGACGCCGCGGTTGATGGGGCCCGGGTGGCAGATGATCGCATCGGGCTTCATGAGCTTCTCGCGGTCCTTGGTCAGGCCGAAGAGCTTGTGGTACTCGCGAATCGTGGGGAACGGAGCGCCCTCGAGGCGCTCCTGCTGCACGCGCAACATGTAGACGACGTCCAGCTCGGGCAGGACGGAATCGAGGTCGCTCGTCACGTGGTCGCAGCCCAGGACCTCGGGCGCCGGCGGCAGCAGCGTGCCGGGGGCGACGGCGTAGGTCTCGCAGCCCATGATCTTAAGTGCGGGGATCAGCGAGCCGCACACGCGGGAGTGCGCGATATCGCCGACGACGGCGACCTTCAGACCGTGGAAGTCACCCTTGTGCTCCCAGATGGTGTACAGGTCGAGCAGGGCCTGCGTGGGGTGGTTGTGCTTGCCGTCGCCGGCGCAGATGACGCTCGCGGGCGAGTTCTGCGTGACGATGTAGGGAGCACCGGCGTGCTTATCGCGCACGACGATGCAATCAATCTTGTAGGCGTTGAGGGTCTCGACGGTGTCGACAAGGCTCTCGCCTTTGACCGTAGAGGTCGAGGAGCCGCCAAAGTTGAGGCTGTCGGCCGAAAGACGCTTCTCGGCAAGCTCGAAGGAACTGCGGGTGCGAGTCGAAGGCTCGTTGAACATGTTGACGATGGTCTTGCCCTTGAGCGTGGGGACCTTCTTGATCGCACGCTCATTGACCTCGGAGAACGCCTTGGCGGTCTCGAGGATGAGCTTGATGTCCTCTTCGGAGTACTCGGTAATGTCGATCAGGTGCTTATGGTTGAACGCCACGGTACTACTCACCTCCCAGCGGCGCGGAGCCCACGTGGGAACCCGGCGCGACGTCGTTAATCTCGACGGCGGTGTGGCCGTCGACTTCCTTCATATATAGGTGCACGTTCTCCTCATGCGACGAGGGAACGTTCTTGCCGACAAAGTCCGGCGAGATGGGGAGCTCACGGTGGCCACGGTCAACGAGAACTGCCAGCTCAACACGGCTCGGACGACCCAGGTCCATAACGGCGTCCAGAGCGGCGCGGATGGTACGGCCCGTATACAGGATGTCGTCCACCAGCACGACGCGCTTGCCGTCGACGCTAAAGGGAATGTTGGTAGCGTGGATCGCGGGAGCGAAATTGGTCGCATAGTCATCGCGGTAGAAGCTGATGTCCAGGCTGCCGAGCGGAACGTCGACGCCCTCGATCTCCTTGATCTCCTCGGCGAGCTTCTTTGCCAGAAGGTCGCCGCGCGTGACGATGCCGACCAGAGCGAGGTCTTCACAGCCCTCGTTGCGCTCGAGAATCTCGTGCGCGATGCGGGTCATCGCTCGATTGACGGCGGTCTCGTCCATGATGACCGCCTTGGGGGAAGTCGTGCCCATCGATCTCCTTCCTCACATGTCTTGACTGCTGACACAGTCAAAAAAATAGATGCCCGACCGCTTAAGCGGACCAGACACCCACAGGAAGGGCTGCTCTTTGGCAGCTATGTAATTCCATGTGGGTATCTCGTACCCCTTTAATGGTCAAGGGATAGTGTAGCCAACCTTGAGCTTAATTGCGAGCATAAATACAGAGCAATCCGTAAACGGAGCCCTACGCTCAATAAACCTATATATATTTGTGGGACGAGCTTGAAAACCTTGTTGCGAGCTGGCATAATCCCCCCTGCTGCACGCAAATCGGATCTACGTCCAGGGCCGTGGCGTGGGCACTATCGCCAAAAGAGAAATATCTCTGTGTAGATTGCGCACAGGGAATGACTTCTGTGCTATAGTTCAGGCTTGTTTGTTAACGCGACATGTTCGTTTGTCGCCCAAGGAGGGTCAGTTATGTCCAAAGTTTGCGAAGTTTGCGGTAAGCACCCCGTTGCCGGTCGCTCCATCAGCCACTCTCACCGCGTCACCAACCGTAAGTTCCGCCCCAACATCCAGCGCGTCTACGTCGTCGTCGATGGTCACCGTCGCAAGATGAACGTTTGCTCCACCTGCCTCAAGTCCGGCAAGGTTGCGCGCTCCTAAATAAGGTCTTACCAACAAGTACCTCGGACTCTCCGGGTCAAAGACCTCGCGTTCACATAGAACTTACCAAAGGCGCCCTCCCCTACGGAGGGCGCCTTTTTGCACTCATTGGGGACAGACTTACATGAGTGTTTTCACGCATTGGGGACAGACTTAGATGAATGCTTTCCTAAGCTCACAGTGCATCGATCGGCCCCAATCCATACCTCAGGCCGCCTCGTTCCAGCCTGTGGTGGCCTTGGTTACGCTTGTAGCGCCGATACCGGTGATACGGGCAATTTGCTTGACCGTGAGATGTGCCCGCCTGAGCCTCAGCAGGCAGGCATCGCGTTCGGGGCGTGGCAGGGCCTTGAGCAACGCAGGATCTATGCTCGTCAGGACTTCGCGCGCAACGAAAAGGGCCTCCTCATCGGGGATCCGCCGGCGCGGAAGAACCTCCACTGACCAGATGCGCCCGGCAACTTTCTTGAGATGCTCGCAATAGCGACGGGAGCCTCCGACAACATCAAGCATAGGGGCCGCATCACAGATGTCAAAGGGATCATAGCCCAGCTGATACGCCTTATAGCTTGACCAGCGGTACGCCTCGAGCGAGTCAAGCGCACCCTTCACGGGATTGAGATGAATATAGTCGAGCAGCTGCACTGCCTGCGTGTCCGACTCAACCGCGACCCGCGAATAGCGATTGTCAAACAGATGGCCCGTTCTTCCCGTTTTCCCATTGAAATACTTGGCATACGCCGTCAGCGCGCACTGCATTGCCTTTGAAAGGTTGTCATATGGGTCATCAACCATCAAATGGAAGTGGTTGTCCATAAGACACCAGGCCAACACCGCCACGTCATGGCACGCAAACCTGTCCGATATGTCCGATAGGAAACGATAGCGGTCGGAATCATCTTCAAAAATGATCTGTTTGGAGTTACCGCGGTCAAAGACGTGGTAATAGCCGGTGAGCGAAATTTTGCGGGCGCATCGGGGCATGGTCTCTCCTTTCAAAGCCGTACAGGCAACACCTAAAAGGAGAGAAGGAACGCGAAATGCTGAGCCTGTGACCTATTTATATCCAATCAGCAACAAAAACAGGCCCGAAACGACAAAATCGCAAATCGATGTCTGTCCCAAATGAGTGAAACCACTCATGTAAGTCTGTCCCCAATGAGCGGGGCGATGCACTGGCAAATAGTTTTAGTTGAAACGTTTCAGTTTATTGAAGCGTTTTAGTGTGCCTTTTACGGGAATCTGACCGTTTACCGAATTATTTCTTGCTATCATGCTAGACGTAGGGTAAATCTCCGATCGCAAGGAGACACAAATGGTGAAAAAGTCACCGGAAAACACTACTCCCGCAATTGTGGACAACGTAGAGGCGCTTGAGGCTAAGCTCGCTCAGATGCGAGAGGCCCAGGCGCTTTTTGCTACGTACACGCAGGAGCAGGTCGACAAGATCTTCTATGAGGCCGCCATGGCCGCCAACAAGGCTCGTATCCCGTTGGCGAAGATGGCCATCGAGGAGACCGGCCGCGGCGTTCTTGAGGACAAGGTCATCAAGAACCACTACGCCGCAGAGTACATCTATAACGCTTACAAGAACACCAAGACCTGTGGTGTCCTGGAGCGCGACGAGGCTTACGGCATCACCAAGATCGCCGAGCCCATCGGCATCGTGGGCGCCGTCATCCCGACGACCAACCCCACTTCTACCGCGATCTTCAAGACGCTGATCAGCCTGAAGACCCGCAACGCCATCATCATCTCCCCGCACCCGGCTGCCGCCAAGTGCACCATCGCCGCCGCCAAGCTCGTGCTTGACGCCGCCGTCAAGGCCGGCGCCCCCGAGGGCATCATCGGCTGGGTCGATGTCCCCTCCATCGAGCTGACTAACATGGTCATGCGCGACGTCGACATCATCCTCGCCACCGGTGGCCCGGGCATGGTCAAGGC
>DYAA01000155.1 GCA_019419405.1 Collinsella sp.
GCAGCATGGGCAAGGCGCGCGCCGCAAGCCGCATTGCTTGCCTGCATGCCAACGTGCCCAACATGATCGGCCAGATCACGGCCATTCTCGCCAAGGACAACGCCAACGTGCAGCGCATGACCAACGAGTCCGCTGGCGAGAACGCCTACACCATGTTCGACACCGATGAGCACCTGGACGGCAGCACGATCGAGGCGCTCAAGCAGATTCCGTCGATGTATCGCGTGCGCGTGATTAAATAGCGCCGGTGCCAAGCCTGCCAGACAGACCACGAAGCCCATTCGCCCCCCGTTTTCACGAAACGGGGGGCGATTTTGTTGCTCCGGACGACTTTAAAATGATACTCAGAACAAGTTTTTTCAGATAATCGATAGTGAGGCTCCAGTCGCTAAGCACACCCGCTTTGATAAACAGCTTTATCAGGGACTTTAGTAGGTAAAAATCGGTCTCAATGTGCCGAATGTAAGTTGACTGTCCATTTTCCGAAACAACTTATTCTAGGTAGCATTTTTAAGGCCCTTCCAAGGCAAAATATAAGTATTTTGCGACCAAAACTCTAGTCCGCGCGACCGTTTTCCGCCCGCGCGGCTACATTCCCGCCCAATCGATAAAAATCTCCTCACGAAGCCGCCGTTCGAGCTCCTGCTGCCGCGGCGTCTTGTCTTTCAGCGGCACATCGAGATAGGACATGATGAGCTCCATCACCACGCGGAAGGCATCGAAGTCGGCCAGCTGACCATAGGTCATCAGAACGACGGGATATCCCATGGCTTGCAAGGCCGTCGTTCGATCGGAGTCCGAAATCTTGGATTCAATGGATCCGTAAATGGCTTTACCCTGGCATTCAACCAGACACTCTCGGCTGCCGTCCTTATTTGCCAGCAGGATATCGGCATAGCGCCTATCAAGCCCCGAAATCAGGCGGGCGCTGCGCGTCAAGCGAATCTCGACGTTATTGGTAAGGCGCAGCCCTTCGCCGCCGCGCAACCTCGTAAGGCCAAACAGCATCGAAGCCTGGACCTCGAGCGGCGATGCCGCCACCCCCCCTAATGCACTTCGCGGCACGTGTGAACGATTTAGCGCCGCGGAGCCCCCGGACCTTATCGACGTACTCTGTAAGTTCAGAGAACTCGATCAAGGGCGGTCGTTTCCACAGGTCCGTTGGATTCCCCGAGACATCCTTTACATTTTCCCAACCCAACCGTGCGTCACCCCACCGGTCCCCATATGCCTGCACAAGTGCCGACTTTACCTGAGGCGCAATCTTGCACACGGCAAAGGTGCCGCACATCTCATACATGCACATGATTAAACGCTCGTTTGAGACCGAGGAAGCCAGGGTCAGCAGGGTAAAGAGCGGGGACGCGACATCGAGGCCAAACTCTGTCTGTCGCATGGAATCAAACGGCCTCTCCCCGTTCCAAACATGCCTGACAATGCGATCGCCCTTACGTCCGCAGCTGCCCTGCGCCAACACGTGTAACGGGGTGCCCAGGAAATGCGTGACGAGCGGATGCTCACATAGGTGCTCCCTGCGCGGATCGTCCGCAGAATCGGGCAGGTCCGGCATTATTGCCAAGACCTGTGGAGGTATCCGGTGATACCGAAAGGCAGATATGTCGCACAGCATGTCGTCCATGAAGGGTACGTACCCGCTGCGTCGCTTGTGAACCCGCTCGGACGGCAAACGCACTGGCTCGGCCTGCGAACGGTAAATACTGCCACGCCCACGTCGCGGATCTCTCAGGAGGCTTACAATCGGTTTGGAAAGCAAACTGATTGTGAGGTTGCATATGGTTGATGAGGACTTTGCCTGGCGGCTTGCGCAGGAGCTTGTGCGGATCGAAAGCTCAGACCCGGGCGCGTATGAGGACGAGATCGAGCGCTTCATTAAGAGGCTCATTGAGCAGCAGCTGGCACAACTTGATAGTTCTGCGCTCGATGCCGTGCAGATTGAGGAGCTCGAAGTGCTGCCCGGGCGCCGCAACCTTAAAGTCACCGTGCCGGGCCAAAGCGACGAGCCGCGGCTGATCTATATCTGCCACATGGATACCGTCACCTTGGGCGATGGCTGGGACGCAGACATCGAACCGCTTGGGGCGGTTGTGCGCGACGATAAACTCTATGGCCGCGGTGCCTGCGATATGAAGGGTGGCCTGGCCTGCGCCATTGCCGCACTGGTCCATACGCTCGAGCGCGTGGCGGCGGATGGCGCGCTGCCACGCCGCGGCTTTTCGCTCATCTGCTCGGTCGACGAGGAAGACTTCATGCGCGGCTCAGAGGCCGCGATCGATGCTGGCTGGGTCAGCTCGCGCGAATGGGTGCTGGACACCGAGCCCACCGACGGACAGATCCAGGTGGCGCACAAGGGGCGTACGTGGTTCGAGATTGAAATGGCTGGCGTGACGGCGCATGCGAGCCAGCCTTGGAAGGGCGCGGATGCCGTCGCCGCCATGGCCGAGGTCGTGTGTTCGCTTCGTCGCGCGTTTGCGGCGCTGCCCGCGCACGATGAGCTGGGGCCTTCGACCATCACGTTTGGCCAAATCGAGGGCGGATATCGCCCCTACGTCGTACCCGACCGCGCCAAAGTCTGGGTCGACATGCGCCTGACCCCGCCGACCGATACGGCCGCCGCAATCAATATGGTCGAGCATGCCATCGCCGTCGCCGAAGCCGCCGTTCCCGGTTGCCATGGCAGCTACACCGTGACGGGCGACCGCCCCGCCATCGAGCGCGACCCGAACTCTCCCCTTCTAGCAGCGCTCAAGCGTGCCGCCGATGACGTAACGGACGCGGACACGACCGTCGGCTTCTTTACCGGCTACACCGATACCGCCGTCATTGCCGGCAAGACAGGCAACCGCAATTGTATGAGCTACGGCCCCGGCTCGTTGGCGCTCGCACACAAGCCCGACGAGTATGTGCCCCATGCCGATATCGTTCGCTGCCAAAACGTGCTCATCGCGCTTGCCGATAACACGCTCTGGGACGCAAGCGGCCAAGTTGGGGCATAATAAGCCGCGAACAAACCGACTCGCGCGTTAGGACCGCCCATGAAAGCACTTCCGTTTCCCTGCATCCGCCCGGCTCAGGACCGTGTGCTCGAGGCGCTGCCTGCGATGGGCGGTATCCTGAGCGGCAACGACGCCCTGCGCGGCGCCATTGCTGACGGCCTAATGCTCAAGGATCCAGGCGCGGCGTATTACGTGTACGAATGCTCGGGCGAGCCGGGTCGCGCGACGGGTGTCGTGGCGATTTGCCCGGTTAACGTACTGACGGGTAGCGACGAGGCTGCCGCCGAGAGCGTCGACGCACTCGCCGCCGCGCGCGCGATCGCCGAGCTTAAGGTGCAGCCGCGCCCCGTGTCGCTCGCCTACGAGGCGTCGCCCGTCATGGATATCATTTTGAGCGCTGCCAAAGAGGGCGCATCGCTCTACGCCGTCACCGATCCCGCGGGCGTCACACATCGCGTGTGGGAGGTCAAGCGCGAGGACGCCGTTGCCGCCATCCGTGCCATGCTCGATCAGGCGCCCGACCCGGTGTTCGCCGGTGACTCCGCCTATGTCGCCGCACTGGCTGGGGCATCGCAGATTCTGGCCGACGAGGCCCGCGCTGCCGGCGCCTACTCTGGCAAAGAGCCGTTCAACTTTGCTGTAGCCGTGCTGTTCCCCGCCGCGCAGGTCAGCGGCAGCGCGCCGCAGGTTCCGACGGGTCTGCTCACTCACCAGGTCTCACGGTTCTAGCGAACTCAAACGCTAAGCTGGAAAACCCAGCATCCAAACAAACAAGGGGCGGAGATGCAGCAAACGCATGCACCTCCGCCCTTTTCGCATCAAACAATTACGCCGGTAAACCGGGCCGCAACGTCAGCGTTATCCACGCTGCGGACCTGCCGCCGCCACGAGCGGCTCTAGCCCCAGCTCGCGCGCGTAGTCTTCCTGCGTAAAGACTTCGACCAGTTCAAACGTATCGGCCGCATCGTCAAACGCAAAATGCAGCACTGAGCAGTTGCCCGGCACGCGTTCGCGCTCGTCGGCCGCCGCGCCCCGCACGTGGTCCAAAAACTCCTTGATAGCTGAGCCATGACTTACCGCGAGCACGCACGTATGGTCCGGACGCCGCATAAGATCGGTCAGCGTCGCCACCATGCGCGTGCGCACCTGGATCTGGCCCTCGCCGCCAAACTGCCGATAGAAGTCGCGCCACGGGCGCTCGGGCATAAGCATCACGCGCTCGGCCTCAAAGTCGCCAAAGAACCACTCACGCAGGCCGTCCAGGCGCTCGTACGCCAAGCCCGGCCACAAGTTGGCGATAGTCTGCTCGGTGCGATGAAGCGTAGAGGTGTAGGCATGATCGGGCTCAATGCCGCGCGCACGTAAAAACATGCCGGCGCGCGCCGCCTGGTCGCAACCCAACTGCGTAAGCGGCGAGTCACTCCACCCCTGAATGATACGCTTAAGGTTGAATATCGTCTGTCCATGACGGACCAGATACAGATCTTTATTCATAGGGGTCCTTTCGTTCGTTACCAACCCAAGAGCGAAAACGCCCCGTCGCAATAGCCAAAATGAAGCACGGCACCGTTGTCGGGTAGCTCTCCCCCGCCAGTCACATACTCAAGAAACTCCTGGCAGGCTGAGCCGTGGGAAACCGCCAGCACGCAGTCGTGCTGCGGCCGGGCCATAATACGGGACAGCGCCGCGACCATGCGCGACTGAAGCTGCACTTCCGACTCGCCGCCAAAGGCCACCGGATAATCGCCCCAGGGCTGCGGCGGCATCTCGCGATTTGATGTGCCCTCCAGCGAGCCAAAATGCCACTCACGCAGGTCATCGACCAGCTCAATGGAACGGCCCTCGCCAACGATAAGCTCGGCCGTATGCCGCGCCCGGCCCAACGGCGAGGAATACACATGATCAAAGGCCACGCCACGCGCCGCAAACGCCGTACGCGCCGTCAGCGCCTGCTCGCGCCCGCGCGCCGTAAGCGGCGAATCGTGCCAGCCCTGCAAAATGCTCTGCACATTGAGCTCAGTCTGCCCATGCCGCACCAAATACAGATCTGCCACACGCTCTCCCCTCGTACCACCACAAAGGGGACAGGCACCTTTGTGGTGGTTTACCGTCTGATCACGCCGCGGTGACGCTCAGCTACACCAGCACGTCGGCGAGCGGGCGCTTGGGTACGTGGTGCACCTGCGCATCGTCACGCCAGTAATTAATTGAGCCGTCGGGGTTGGAATCGATCGCATCGATCATCTGCGTCTCGGCCGGCACGCCAAAAGCCATGATCAGCTTGAGCTCATACTTGTCGTTATCGAGCCCCATAGCATCGATCGCGCGGGGCGTAAAGGCCTTGAACATGCAGGCTGCCACCTCGGGCGTGGCGCTGCGAGCGGCGAGCATCATCGTCTGCGCGGCAATGCCCGTGTCGACCTCGGTGATGGGCGCGGCGGGCTTACCCGGAACAGCGCGCTCGGCAAGAATCGCGATGTAGCCGGTCGGACGCTCGCCCTCGGCAGGACCCGACCAATCCTTAAGCGCGCCGGCCCATGCAAGCTCATCAAATACACGCGCGCAATCCTCGGCACCGCTCACCACATGAAAACGCAGACGCTGAGCATTGGCGCCGCAGGGAGCCAGGTGCGCCAGTTCCGCCAGCTCGAGCAAAAACTCGCGCGGCACGCGCATGGACTCGTCAAAACGGCGGCACGTACGGGCGCGGCGGACCAGCGCGTCAAACGTGTCCAGGCCAAGCTTTTCGCAACCTTGCTTTGCCATCGATTCGACACTCGACGGTGCCTCGGGAACTGCTTCGTTCATAGGGACCCCCAATACAAGCCAATTGTCCTTAGGAAAATCTAACCTAAAACGTAGGCAATAACGAACAGGGCTGCAATGTTCTACACCTGTTGAATAGAAAATCGCGACGTGGGGAACAACGGAAACAATTCGGGGCCTTTGGGTTACGTTTCGCCCTCCCCGACCCATACGTCAGCGCCCTTAGGGGATACTGGTTGTAACGATCAAGGCTTACGCCGCACGGAAAGGAGACTTATGGGCATCTTTAAGAACGATGATCAAAAATCGAGCCAGTTTGGATTTGACGAGAAAAGCATGGCGGGCAAAGCCGTCAAGGCCGTACGCTGGATCTACGCCATCACGGGCGTCTTAGCACTCATTGCTGGTATCGCGCTGCTTTTTGCACCTGCCAAGTCCCTCGTCTTTTTGACGACTGTCCTGGGTTTTTACTTTGTAATCACTGCTGCCATCAGACTATTCACTGCCATTTTTGAGCCGCTGCTGCCCACCGGCTGGCGCGTGACGAGCATCATCTCCAACCTACTCATTATCTTGGGCGGCGTCATAATCCTGCGCAACCAGGCCTTCTCGACCGCGACGCTCACCACGATGGTGGTTATCGTGGCCGGCTTTGGCTGGATTGTCGAAGGTGTCATGTCCATTCTGGAGTCCGAGCTTTCGTCCAACCGCGCCCTCGCTATCCTGAGCGGCGCACTTTCCATCATCGCCGGCATGTTCGTGTTTATCTATCCGCTGTGGTCGGCCAAGATGCTCGTCATCTTTAGCGGTGCCGCGCTGCTGGTGTTTGGCGTGACGCTCATTGTTCGCGCCATTCAGTTTGGCAAACTGGTGCGCTAGATGCCAAAGACGCTCTTTATTGATGCCGACGCCTGCCCGGTCACGCGCGAGTCGATTGACTGCGCGCGGCGGGCGGGCGTCGCCGTTGTTATCGCCGGCAACAGCACGCAAAACCTGGAACGGCACATTCGCCGCGACGACCCGCGCGATGCCGAGCACGCGCGACGCGGCTTTTGGGTCACGACGCTCGACGTGAGCGTGGGCGCCGACAGCGCCGACTTTGCCATTGTCGAACGCCTGCAGGCGGGCGACGTGGTCGTGACGCAGGACATTGGCTTGGCGAGCATGGTGCTCGGGCGCGATGCCGCCGCCATCGGTGTGCGCGGGCGCGTGTACGACAAGGCGACTATCGACATGCAGCTGTTTATTCGCCACGAGGAAAAGAAGGTACGCCGCGCCGGCGGACGCACTCGCGGTCCGGCAGCATTTACCAGCGAAGACCGCGCCCGCTTTAAACGCAACCTCACCGAGTTGCTGCACTAACCAAGGTAGATTTTTGAGACATGCCTAAAATCTACCTTTTTGTTTTGAGCGGTGTGAGCGCTCGGAATCCATGGCTCAACAAAAAACGGGCTTCAAAATGCCATGCGTCGCCGCATTGCGCAGGCGCTGAGCATGGCTATTTGAAGCCCATTTTTTAGGCCTACTTAGAGGCCAACGGCGGAGAGGATGAGGCCCCAGCCAGCGCCGATGACGTACATCATGATCAGGAACACGGCATTTTCGCGGGCGCTGCGGTTGGTGCGGAACAGCACCAGATAACCCACGCCGGCGGAAATGAGCGTGCCGGCGAGCATCGGCGCCAGTTGCAGCGCGCCTTCCAGATACAGCTGTGTAATGACCACGCTCGCCGAGCAATTGGGAATCAGCCCGACAAGCGCCGAACCCAGGACAGCGAGTGTCTCGTTGCCGCGCAGGAACTGCTCGATCGCGGACTCGCCGAACGTCTCGAGCACGGCGACCAGAATCAGCGTCACCAGAAAAATGAATACCGAGACCTGCACGGTGTGCGAGATCGCACTGCGGATGATCGACAGGACAGGCGTCCCTTCGTGGGAGTGAGAGTGACCGTGACCATCATGGTGTTCATGTTCGCCCTCATGACCGTGATCGTGGCCATGTCCGTGTTCGTGCTCGTCCTCGTCTTCATCACAACCGCAATGGTCGCGCTCGCACAGCTCGTGGATGTGGTCGGCGCTCACGCCTGCCTCGGCCACCTCGTCGATGATGTCACCGCCGCTGTGGTCGTCGTGCGCGCAGTTCACGTGGGCCGGGTTGGCCGCGGTTCCCAGCACGGTACGGCGAATCGCCGCGTGCGCGCGGGCGTTACGGCGCAGGCCGCGAATGGCAGCGTCCACGATAAAACCCGTGACCAGTGCGATCAGCGCTTTCGAAGCCAAAAGCATCGCCATAGTCTGCACGGGAACCTGCTCGGCAAGCAACAGCGGCAGCATCTCATCGGAGGTCGAAAGGAACACCGCCACCAACGTGCCCAAGGTCACGACACGGCCGGCGTACAGCGTTGCTGCCATGGCCGAAAATCCGCACTGCGGCACCATGCCCAGCAGCGAGCCAACCACGGGACCCGCAGCGCCGGCGCGCTTGATAGCGCCGTTGACGCGGTCGCCCGCAACGTGCTCAAGTGTCTCGAGAGCAAGATACGTCACCAACAAAAACGGCACCAGCGACAGCGTGTCCTTGCCGGCGTCGAGCAGAATATCAATCAGTAAATCCATGACGGATGGAACCTTTCGTGTCTTTCGGCAGCATTGTAAAAGTCCTAGCGGTCAACTAGGGTATTGTAGTTGTCCCGGGCGCGGTGCCAATAGTTGCCTATGGTAAACTATCATCTCGCCATAACTCAGTAACCTCGAGCCGCACAACGCGGCCCGTCCAAGGAGTAGCATATGAACGTATCGCAAGCACTCGAATACGAGCGCCAGCCGTTTATCCCCATGTTTATCTACGGCGACCACGGCGCCATGGAGTCCGAGCGCCAGAAGGGCGAGGAGGCCCTCAAGGTGCTCGAGACCGAGTACTTTACCGCCGAGGGCGACCCCGGCTTCGACTTTGCCACCGTGCGCGACCTGGCCGACCGCAACCGCGACCTGTGCGACCAGATTGGCGAGGCGCGTCTGCGCAACGTGACGCCCGCGACGCTCTCGCGCGGCCTGTCCGATGCCGACACCTGCGCCGCCATCGGCAAGATGCAAAAGCGCACCGCCGCGTCCGTTATGCGCGAAATCCGCGGCGACCGCGACGCGCTCGGCGTGGCCTACGCCCGCAAGCCCATCCAGGGCACCGTGCTCGGTATCGACATCGAGACCACCGGACGTGCACCCGAGCGCGGCTATATCATCAACGTGGGCTGGGAGATCATGGAGCTCACCAGCGACGCCGTCCCGCATGACGCCGAGGCACACTACTGCGGCCTGCCCGACATCTACCGCGGCGAGGATGTGCCGTTGTCGAATATCCACCACATCACCTGGGACGACATCGACGGCAAAAAGCCGTTCCGCGAGAACAAAGAGCTGCAAAAGCAGCTGCTCAAGCTTATGAAGAAGTACCCGTACATGGCACACAACGCCGCCTTTGAGGACAGCTGGTTCAAGATCCACCTGGACGGCTACGCCGAGGCACGCCGCGCCGGCAAGATCATCGTCATCGACTCGCGCCAGATCTGCCGCAGCCTGGACGCCGACGTGCGCTCGCTCCCCCGCGAGTCCGCCCCCGCCGCGCTCGAGAACTGGGCACGCCGTCGCGGCACCCTCGCGCCCGACGCCAACGAGCAGCATCTGGGTCTGGACGACACCGACCTCATGCTCCGCACGGTACAGGCCGAGTTCAACCTCAAGAACCTATTCGCGAAATAGCAACGCCTGCGACAAACACTACTTGCTCACGAGCGGCCTCGCAGCGGGAAACACCGCAGCGGGGCCGCCCTATGTTCCACAGATAGATCTGCCATCACAAATTCTGAACCCTCATTTTGAACGATTTCGGCCAATTCCCGACACGTAATTCGTTGTCGGATGGTGATGCATCGATATCAAATGTGCAGCAATTGAGTTTTTATATGCTATAGCTAAGCTGCGATAACATTGATTTTAGGCATGCCAACCCATAATTGCGTCAAGCTTTTGGACAGCATTTGGTTAGGCCCCTAAAACGACTTTCCCACTCAGCGCCATCAGCACGGCATTAGCTGACACGATATATACCATGAGTATCGTATTGTCACATACCACTGCAAAAGCGGTCTACCAGGCCGCGCATTCGGCGTCTACGAAAGACACCGAGCCCTGTAACCCTGCCGCGATTTACGGATCATGTCCCACCGGAACGCTCCTTGACGCAGCCGCAGAATGGCTCACCAAACACGATGTTTCCCTCGACGCAAATGATTGCCTCGAGGTAATGGTGTTTGATCGCAAGAATGCGCGCTATGCAACGAACTGTCAATGCCACGTTTCGTCAAAACGATTCTCGAACTCACGCTTTATAGAGCTCAAAGATGGCATCTTCATTGTTGGCGTTGAGCTTTGCGCACTTCAGGCCGCCACCTATCTCCCTTTTCGCGAACTGGTGGAGTACTACTTTGAATTGTGCGGCGCTTACTCCCTTGGAACCGACTCTTCCACCTCGTATAACGAGCGTTTCGCGCTCACCTCGACCGAAAGGTTAAAACAGTTCTTTAATTCCATTACCAGATGCGACGGTCTGGCCCTTGCCCGAAAGGCGATCCAATGTGTGCGCGACGGATGCCGGTCTCCTATGGAAACGGCCTTTGTCATGATGCTAACGCTGCCTAAAAGCGAAGGAGGGCTTGGTATTAAGGGAATTGAGACCGATTACGAGGTGCAGGTCACCGCTGCCGCAAAGAATCTCACGAGACGCAAAAAGTTCTTTATGGATGCGTATCTAAAGAAATCTCGCACAGACATTGAATACAACGGGTTTTATCATGACGCGGAAGAAGACCGCGCCATCGATGAGGAGCGCAAGAATGCGCTTGCGTCCATGGGATACGGAATCATCACCGTCAGTCGTTATTCCTTTATGCATGCCAGCGCTTTCGTTAGGGTCATGGAGGCGATCCAACGGAAAGAGGGCATACGTCCCTCGCGTCTGCCAAAAGACTTTCAAATCATGCAAGAGAACCTGAGACAGTTTGTGCTCAGAAGGTTTATAGAAGAGAAAAAGCGAATTCAGAAGCAGCTTCGCCAGGATTCCGAAGATCGTCAACGAATCGACCTCGAAAAAGCAACACTCGAAGGCATCACGCTGGATGACCCGACAATAAATGAAGTTCCGGCAATCGATGACATGCAGACTGTCGAATCCGACAGCCCATCATTTGCCCAAATAAGCAGCCTCGCGCCCGAGGGCAGAATCTTCGGGGCCGGAAGCTAGACCGGCTAACAAGGTGGGTACCCTAGCGATGTGCAAAATTGCGAGTATTCAGCAGGGTCGGCCCTCCAGCACCCACAAGTTAATCCAAATGAAAAACAAAAACGCTATCGAACGGGAACGTTAGGCAACATTTGAGGAAGACCTTGTCTGTTTACCGCCCTTGGATAACTCTTGAGCGGCTTTATTTGGCCTGGAATAGATTAACGGACCCCCTATAGTTGCAGAATACTCCAATTTTTGCACGGCGCGGGGGCACCCACCCCGGCATCGGCTATCAAAACCGCTCAGTCCGGAATCTCGTCCACTATTCCCCATCATTTTATGCGACGAATTACCTGTACGTCATTGACATATGAACATGCGCTCATATAATCGGAAGTAAGTTATATGAGCGCATGTTCATATGAAAGGATATTGCAATGAGCATCCGCGTTGATGAAACGAAACCCGACATCGAGGCCACCGAGCCCGTGATTCCCACCAGCTGCTCGCCCGAGGACCTTCCCGACGAGGAGCTGTTGTACGACCTGGCCGACCTGTTCAAGGTCTTCAGCGACACCACACGCATCAAGATTCTCTATGCCCTCATGGGTCGCGAGCTCTGCGTGGCTGACATCGCCGAAGCGACCGCGACCTCGCAGTCTGCGGTGTCGCACCAGCTGCGCACGCTTAAGCAGTCGCACCTGGTCAAGTTCCGCCGCGACGGCCGCAACATTCTCTACTCGCTCGCCGACGATCATGTCTACACCATGCTCAACCAGGGCATGAGCCATATCTGCGAATAGCAATCAACCACGGTATCAGCGCGGCCGGCACCCAGACCGCTAACACAGGGAAAGGAACCCACCATGAAAAAGCAGTTTAAGCTCGACGAGATCGATTGCGCCAACTGCGCGCGTGAACTTCAGGACGAGCTGGCTAAGCTCGATGGCGTCAAGTCCGTTTCGGTCAACTTTATGACCCAGAAGCTGACGCTCGAGGCCGACGACGCCGAGTTCGACGAGGTCCTGGACCGCGTCGTTGAGTTCACCGCCGATGCCGAGCCGGACTGCGAGATCATTCTCTAACCCGCGCATACGTTGACCTGTAAGGCCGCGCTTGCCGCGGCCTTTGCTCGCGAAATTATATGAGCAAGTGTTCATACACTCAAATGGGAGGTTTGAATCATGGCGGCCGCCGATTCCAAAAAGAAAAAGAAGAAGCGCAAGAAGAAAGAGTCCCTTGAGCACAAGCGCAACCGCATCCTGGTAGCACTGGGCATTTTTGCCGTTGTTTATGCCCTCGACGAGCTCGGCGCCCTCGCTATCGCATTTGGGGAGCCCGGCAACATCTACGCCAGCTTTGTGCTGTTCCTCGTGCCGTTTTTGATTGCCGGCTACGACGTACTGCAAAAGGCATTCAATAACATCCGCCGCGGCAAGGCCTTCGACGAGAGCTTCCTCATGGCCGTCGCGACCATCGGCGCGTTTGCCATGGTGCTCTTCCCCGACACCGACCCGCACATGGCCGAAGGTGCCGCTGTCATGCTGTTCTACCAGGTCGGCGAGTTGTTCCAGGCATACGCCGTGGGCAAGAGCCGCAAGTCGATCAGTGCCATGATGAACATCGCGCCCGACTACGCTAACGTCGAGCAAGCCGACGGCACACTCGAACAGGTCTTTCCCGATGACATCGCCGTCGGCACCGTGATCGTGGTCAAGCCCGGCGAGCGCGTGCCTATCGACGGCGTCATCGTCGAGGGCGAAACCCAGCTCGACACCGCCGCACTCACGGGCGAGTCGGTCCCCCGCCCGGCCAAGACCGGCGACGATATCATCAGCGGTTGCATCAACATGACGGGCCTCATCCACGTGCGCACCACCAAGCCCTTTGGCGAGTCAACCGTCGCGCGTGTTCTGGAGCTCGTGGAGAATGCCAGCGAAAAGAAGGCGCGCACCGAGAACTTCATCACGCGCTTTGCCCGCGTCTACACCCCCGCCGTCACTGGCGCTGCCGCGGTGCTCGCGCTTGGCGGCGGCCTGGTGACTGGCGCTTGGTCCGATTGGATCCTGCGCGGCCTGACCTTCCTGGTCGTCAGCTGCCCGTGCGCCCTCGTGATCAGCGTACCGTTGAGTTTCTTTGGCGGCATCGGCGGCGCGTCCAAGCTGGGCGTTCTCATCAAGGGCTCCAACTACCTCGAGACGCTCGCCGACGTGGACACCATCGTCTTCGACAAAACGGGCACCCTCACCAACGGCACGTTCTCAGTCGTCGCGGTGCACCCCGAGGCTGGCTATACCGAGCAGTCGCTGCTCGAAGTCGTAGCCCTTGCTGAGTCGTTCTCCGATCACCCCATCGCGCAGTCCGTGCGCGACGCCTACCAGGGCGAGGTCGACCCCAAGCGCGTGAGCGACTCCGCCAACGACGCGGGCCACGGCGTGACGGCAACCATCGACGGCAGGCACGTCGTCGTTGGCAACGCCAAGATGCTCGGCGCGGCCGGCGTTGAAGCACCGGACTGCGAGGTTGTCGGCACGATCCTCCACGTGCTCGTTGACGGCGTGTACGCCGGCCACATCGTGATTGCAGACACCGTTAAGGCCGATGCGGAGCAAACGATTCGCGACCTGCATGCCGCCGGTATCAACCGCACCGTCATGCTCACGGGCGACCGCGAGGAGGTTGCAGCGTCTGTGGCCAAGCAACTCGGTCTCGACGAGTTCCACGCGCAGCTCCTGCCGGGCGACAAGGTCGAGCGCGTTGAGGCGCTACTCGCGGCCGAAAGTGGCAAGGGCAAGCTCGCCTTTGTCGGCGACGGTATCAACGACGCTCCTGTGCTTACGCGCGCCGATGTGGGCATTGCCATGGGCGCCATGGGCTCCGACGCCGCGATCGAGGCCGCCGACGTGGGGCTGATGGACGACAAGCCGTCCAACATTTCCCGCGCGATCCGCGTGGCGCGCAAGACCATGTCGATTGTTTGGCAGAACATAATCTTTGCGCTGGGCATTAAGCTGCTGATCCTTGTGCTGGCAGCGCTGGGTATCGCCAATATGTGGCTTGCCGTCTTTGGCGACGTAGGCGTGGCGATCATCGCTATCCTGAACGCCATGCGCGCGATGGGTGTCAAGAACCTGTAGCGCCTGTGGTCCCTCCGGCCGGGACCGGGCTTGGTTTTGAAAACGTCCTCGACCAATGAAGCGCCCCCGTTCTGCTCCTTCGGAGCTACGAACGGGGGCGCTTCTGGTCTGCGGAGTGTTTTCAAAAACCAAGCCCGGTCCCGGCCTGCGGTAACGTTGCTGGCGGTTCTTGGGCATCGCTTGGTGGCGGGGTTCCTTGTCTGAGTTGGACTTGGTTGGCGGGGCTACTGGTCCCGGTCGCTGTCCCGTCCCAGCATCGCCCTCAGCTTCTCAAAGCTTTCCTCGCTCAGGCAGTGCTCCATGTGGCAGCCCTCTTGCGACGCGACCTCAGCCGAAACACCCGCATCCTCCAGCAGCCCCACGAAAAAGCAGTGACGCTCCCACATTTGGCGAGCGACCTCCAGACCACGCTCCGTCAGATGAACGTCGCGCTTGCCCATTTCGACATAGCCGTTGCTTTCCAACGTCGCCATGGCCTTGGAAACGCTCGCCTTGGTTACGCCGAGGTACTCCGCAACGTCGATCGAGCGCACGATGCCCTGACGTTCCGATAGAACGTAGATCGATTCGAGATAGTCTTCTCCGGATTCACGCAGGGCCATGGGCCGCCTTTCGCGATGGCTTCTAGTTAGCCTTTGGATACTTTTGCTTGATTTACTTTACCGCAAAAGTTGCCCATGTCTTACTACTTTGCCTAAAAGTTAGCCGTGTTTCACAAAACGTGCGGGACGAAAACAAAATGGGGACGCCCCGCAAGGAGTGTCCCCAGGCGCCGGGTGCCGGCCCGCAGTTACATCAGCCCAAAGTGCTTGGCGGCGTTGTAGATGCCGTCGTCATCCACGGCGGTCGTCACATAGGTCGCTGCAGCTTTCACGGTCTCCTGCGCGTTGCCCATGGCCACACTTGTGCCCACGGCCGAGAACATCGACAGGTCGTTCTCGCCGCCGCCAAAGGCAATCGCCTCGCTCGCGTCGACACCCAGGCGTTCCAGCGTCGCCGCGACACCCAGGTCCTTACCGCCGTTGGCAGGGATAATGTCGCAGAACAAATCACACCAGCGCGTAGTGAGAGAATGCGACACCGCGTCGGTCACGATATGTTCGTCGGCAGGGTCCACAAAGGCGCAGAACTGGTAGACCGGCGCATCGAAGGCATGCTCAAACGGTTCCTCGTGGTAGACAATCCCCGCGTTGCTGCCGGCCGTCACCACGCGCTCGGACAGGCGGTTCACAAACGAGTTCTCGCCCTGCATACACAGCGAGTCATAGCGCCCCTGCGCCACCTGGTCCACGGCTTATAGGACAAAATGTGTGTCCCGATAGAACATCCGTTTCCATCCATTAATCCAGCCAGAACGGGTACGGGTCCCTGTGGTGGAGGTCCTCCCACACGGCCCTGTCGCCCCACTCCGGCCCTCCGTCCTCGCGCGACGGCGAGGCGGAGTAGACGCTGAACAGGAAGTCGATGTCCGCGTCGGTCGGCATCGCGGCGAGCTTCTCGCGCGCCGTCCTCGCGTCCCCCGAATGAGCGTGGCACCACCAGAACACCGCCTTAACGCGCTTGACGGACGTCAGCCCCCGGTGGTTGCGCAGGACGGCCCTCAGCTGCGAGTTCACCCCTCCCTCGATCATGTTGTTGGTCGACGGCAGCGGGCCGGCCTTGGCAAGGGCGGGGTCGAGGTAGGTGAACAGCGTCCCCGCCGACACCAGCGACGACAGCGACGAGCGCGCCCGCCTCAGCCTCTCGTGGGTGTAGACCCTCCTGCCGTCCACCACGGTCCTGTCCTCCAGGAAGTCGGCCCAGAACCCGCACCAGTCGAGGTAGCGCTCGACCCAGAGCTCCGCCCGGTGCAGCGTCTCGATGCCCATGAGGTCGCGCGCGATGAGGTAGAGCTCGCGCCCCGCCTGGAGCTTCGGCCGCGTCGTCGTGTAGCGCTTGACCTGCGAGAAGGCGTGGAAGGTGCACCTCTGGACCCTGGTGCGCGGCCAGGTCTCGCGCACGGCCTTGGCGAACCTGTTAGCGCTACTGTAAAAACAACCATTTTGACCAACGCTCAACAACCAATCATGCCAACGCAAACCCGCCATTTGCGCCAACGCATTTTCACCATTTCCACCAACGCCGGGGCTTACGCTTCGATCGACGAGCGAACGA
>DYAA01000156.1 GCA_019419405.1 Collinsella sp.
CAACTTTGGCAAGCCCAACCAGGAGGAGCTCGAGGACCTCACCGCCGACGAGGCCGAGCGCCTGGCCGACGAGGGCCAGGTCGGCAAGGGCTCCATGGAGCCCAAGGTCCGCGCCGCCATCAACTTCGCCCGTTCCCGCAAGGGCCGCACCTGCATCATCGGCGCCCTGGACAAGGCCGCCGAGACCATGGCCGGCCTCTCCGGTACCCGCATCCACGAGTAGCCCCTACTCCGTTGCCTCTCCCGTGGGCGCCAGGCAAAGCGCCCACAAACTAGCCTCTCTTCACGAGCCCCGCAGTCCGCTCCGGCTGCGGGGCTTTTGCTATTCACCTAGTCATTGGGGACGTTCTTAAACGACTAGTCAAACAAGAACGTCCACAACGACTACTCATTTAAGTCTGTCCCCAATGACTGCGGAAAGCGCATCTCACACCGGCGCATGGCTTTCGGGCCCTTTCTCCGTGCTCCCTATAAGTTCGGCTGGACTCCCCGCAACCTGTTCCGAGTTGGCGGAACGAGCGCGACGTGGAGTGTCATTCTTTACCGCGTTAGACTAGACGCAGGGAAAGGAGGAGGACATGGATGCTCGCGTCAAGCAGCTTGTAAATATGATCGAGGACGTTCAGCCTGTCGCTGTCGCGGTACTTGCCAAGCGTCTCGAGGTAAGCGAGCGCGCCGTGAGAAACTATATCCATCGCGCAAACGACAACCTTGCAGGGGTTGCACGCATCGTTGGCAGCAAGGGGCAGTATCGTATCGATGTTGCACGTGCAGATGAGCTTGCTCGCTTGCTAGACGGTGCGGCTCTGGCCCATCCGGGCATTCCTGATACGCGCGACGGCCGTGTGTCCTTCCTTCTTAACGACCTCCTCATGCGGTCCCAGTGGGTGACGATTGAGGAGTATGCGGATTTACTCTACGTTTCGGCGCGAACTCTGTCCAATGACATGCGTCTGGTAGAGCAGAAACTCGCCCAATTTGACTTAACGCTCGAAAAGCGCCCACGCTACGGAATCCGCGTTGCGGGCGGGGAGTCGCAGCGGCGCCTGTGCCTGGCCTCGCTGGTGAGGCCCGTGTTGCCCGACACCGACGATGCAAAGCTCGCCGAGCGCCTGCGGGCCATCGCCGCATGTGTGGACGATGCTCTGACGGCCTCGCCCGTCACGGTGAGCTCGCTGGCATCCCGCAATCTCATCATGCATCTTTACATTGCTCTTGGCCGCATCGAGCAGGGCTGCTATGTCCCAGCTGCAGAATCGGACGTTCAAAAACTGGAGGGAACGCGCGAATACGCCGCGGCTTTCCAGATTGCCGCAAACATCAAGGATGCCCTGGGCGTGAGCATGCCCCGAGAAGAGGTTGCCTTTATCGCAATCCATTTGCTCGGCAGGGGCACGGGCGTGCCCGAGAAGGGCTCTGCCGTTATCTCGGACGAGATGTGGGAGATTGCTTCCGAGATGGTACGTGCGGTCAACGATGAGTTTAGGTTTGACTTTAGCGGCGATCTTGAACTTCGCATGAACCTTGCTCGGCATATCGGCCCTCTGGGCTATCGCCTTGAATATCACATGCATATGGATAACCCCATGCTGTCCGATATCAAGACGAGGTTTCCGTTGGCCTATTCGATGGCAGCTGGCACCTCGCAGGTACTCGAGCGTCATTTTGGCAGCCAGCCCTCTGATGAAGAGCTCGGCTACATCGCCATGGCATTTGCCCTGGCCCTCGAGCAGCAAGCCGACCAGCCGCGTCGCAAACGCATCCTGATCGTGTGCGCCTCGGGAGCGGGAAGCGCCCGTATGCTCGAGCACCAGTACCGCAAGCAGTTTGGCATGTATATCGATTCGATTGAGACATGCGATGTCGCCCGCGTGGGAACGTTCGATTTTTCGCATATCGACTACGTGTTCACAACGGTGCCGCTCAACGTCAAGTTGCCCGTGCCCGTCCGCGAGGCCGATTTCTTCTTGGAGACGAGCGATGTCAACGCTATCCGCAAGGTGCTGAGCGACGACACTGCGCAATCGGACTCCGTGAGCTCTTTCTTTAGCCGTGCCCTGTTCTTCAACCGCGTTGAGGCGTCGTCGAAGCAGGCCGTTCTCCGATATCTCTCCGAGCGCGCCGTCGAGAGCGGCCGTGTCGATGCCCAGTTTGCCCAAGAGGTCGCCGAGCGCGAGAGCGCGAGCGCCACCTCGTTTGGCAATGGGGTAGCCATGCCCCATGGGATGCATCCCTTGAGCGCCGAGGCCTTTGTTACCGTGGGCCTGCTCGAACATCCCATTCTTTGGGACGAATACGGCCATGAGGTCGATATCGTCTTTATGGTGTCGTTTGCCCGGTCGGGCGGCGATGAGGCGCGGATCTTGAGCTCACTGCTCGCCGAGATCTTTATGGACCGCCAGGGGGTCGAGCGCCTACGCGAGCGCCGGTCCTGGCATGAGCTGATGGCGCTTGTGCAAGCGCATACGGCTTAAGACTTCTTTTGTCGATGACCCTGTCAGTCTACCTGCAATAAACCTCGAGGATTGCGGGCGGGAGATAGGCGTTTCGAATATTCAAGTACAAACCAAACATCACGGGAGAGGAGACCGTTATGGACGATCAGGGAACCGAGATGGTTTCGTTTCAGCTGGTCGCTGCAGCGGGAGAGGCACGCAGCCTTGCCTTCGAAGCCCTTGAAAAGGCAAAGGCGGGGGATTTTGACGCCGCCGCCAAACTCATGAAGCAGTCAAAGGATGCGGGAATCAAGGCTCACCACATCCAAACGCAGCTGCTTTCGACTGAGGCAGCGGGCGAGCATCTGTCGGTGGATGTGTTGCTGGTCCATGCTCAGGACCACCTCATGTGCTCCATGCTTGCTCAGGAGCTCGTGCAGGAGCTGATCTGCCTGTATGAGCGCACTGCAACCAAGAACGCCTAGCGGCGTGCGGTGACTATCCAACCAATCAATGCGAAGGGAATCCCTTATGAAGATCCTTCTTGTTTGCGCAGCTGGTCTGTCTACAAGCATTCTGATGAAGAAACTCGAGAAATATGCGGAGCAAAACGGCATCGAGCTCGATATCGATGCGGTGGGTATCGGCGAGTATCAGGAGACGTGCGCCAATTATGACGTGCTGCTCTTGGGGCCGCAGGTGTCCTACCAGCTCAACACCGTCAAGCAGGGGAGCGGTAAGCCGACCGCGGTCATCCCCGCACAGGACTACGGCATGGGCAACGCCGCCAACGTGCTGGCACTCGCCCAGTCGCTGTTGGGTTAGGAGGCAACCATGGAGAAGTTCATGACCCTGCTTCAGGAAAAACTGACCCCTATCGCCAATTTCTGCGGCACCGAGCGCCACTTTGCCTCCATGCAAAAGGGCTTTATGAGCGCGATCAGCTTCATCTTGGTATCTGCCGTCTTTATGATCCTCGCCAACCCGCCGGTCACGGCCGACCTGGTGGCGCAGGGCGGGTTCTGGTCCGTCTTTGGCCCTTGGCTCGATTTTGCCACGGCCAATAAGCTCACGCTGCTCATTCCCTTCAACATGACGATGGGCATACTGTCGGTGATCGTGACGTTCGCAATCGCCTATAACCTGGCGGGCACCTACAAGATGCCCAAGCTTAACGCCGGCATGACCTCGCTGGTGATGTTCCTGATCGCCGCGGCGCCGTCGTCCTACTACCAGCTTGCTGACGAGTCCGTGCTCCAGGCGGTCCCCTGCACCTATCTGGGTGCGCAGGGCCTGTTTACCGCCATCATCGTTGCCTTGGTCTCCGTCGAGGTCACGCGCTTCTGCCAGACCAAGGGCATCACCATCAAGATGCCCGATGGCGTGCCGCCGTTTTTGTCCGAAACCTTTGGCGCCATCGTACCTATGCTCGCCAACATCCTCATCTTCTTTGGCGGCAACCTGCTGATCCAGATGATCGATCCCGCGCTGTCCATCCCCTCGGTTATCGAGAAGCTGCTCGCTGCCCCGCTTTCCGTCGCAGTTGACTCTGTGCCCGGCGCACTGCTTATCTGCTTCATGACGCTGCTGTTTTGGTGCTTTGGCGTCCACGGCAACATGATCGTAATGCCCATCACCGCCCCGGTCTCGCTTGCCGCCTTTGCCGCCAACGCCTCGCTCTATGCTGCCGGGCAGCCGCTTGAGTTCCACCCGGTGCTCATGTCGTTGGCCATCAACCTCATCGGCGGCACGGGTAATACGTTCTCTTTTGTGGCGCTCTGCGCGTTTAGGGCAAAGTCGCAGCAGCTCAAGGCATTTGGCAGGGCATCGATCGTGCCGAGCTTCTTCCGTATCTCCGAGCCCGCGATCTTCGGCGCGCCCATCATCTTCAACCCGATCCTCATGATTCCGTTTGTGCTAGGCGGCATGATCTCGGCCCTGCTGTATTGGGGTGCGGTCTCACTGGGTCTTGTCTCTAACTTCTACATCTTGGTGAGCGGCACGTTCCCCATCTTCGTTCAGGGCTTTGTCCAGTGCCTCGACCCGCGCATCTGGGTGTTTACGATCGTTTTGATCGTGGTCATGGCTGTGGTCTGGTACCCGTTCTTTAAGGTGTACGATAACCAGCTCCTGGCTCAGGAGCAGGAGAACGCCGCGGCAGCTTCTGCCGAGGATGCTGAGTAGCATGAGTTACTTTGACAGAACGTCTGCCGCCGGTATGCCCGAGGGCTTTTTGTGGGGTGGTGCCCTCGCCGCCAACCAGGCCGAAGGGGGCTGGAACGAGGGCGGCCGCGGCATGTCGCACTCCGACCTGATCCCACAGGGTTCCGACCGCTGGGATGTAATGTTTGGCAGGCAAAAGCCCGTGGACGATCCGGACAGGCTGTATCCATGCCGCTGGGGCAACGACTTCTTCCATCATTGGCACGAGGATGTCGAGCTCTTTGCCGAGATGGGCTTTAAGTGCCTGCGTCTTTCAATTTGCTGGAGCCGTATTTTTCCCACAGGGATGGAGACCGAGCCCAACGGCGAGGGCTTGGAGTTTTACCGTCAGGTATTCGAGGCGCTGCGCGAGCATGGTATCGAGCCGCTTGTGACGCTGTCGCACTACGACTATCCGTTGGCTCTGGTCGAGCGCTATGGTGGCTGGCAAAGCCGAGAGATGATCGAGCGGTATGCGCACTACGTCGAGACCGTCGGACGCGCGTACCAGGGCCTCGTGCGTTATTGGCTTACGTTCAACGAGATCAACAGCGTGGCGCTGTCCTATCTCAACGCGGGTGTCACGCTCGAGGATGAGCGTGACCGTGCAGCCGTGACCGCGGCGTTCTCGCACCATATGTTTATGGCGAGCGCTCGCGCTGTCGAGATTCTGCACAAGATCGATCCCGCAAACAAGGTGGGTTGCATGGTCGCTGCCGGTGCGACCTATCCGTACCGTTGTGCGCCCGAGGACGTATGGCTTGCGTATGAGGAGGACCGCGGCCGCTACTTCTACACAGACGTGATGGCTGCGGGCGCCTATCCTGCTTGGAAGCTGCGTGCACTCGAGAAAGAGGGTGTTCACGTGCCCTTTGAGCCGGGCGATACGGAGTATCTGGCAGAGCATACGGTCGACTTCATCTCGTTCTCGTACTATTGCTCGCGCTTGGTGTGCGCCGATGATCAGGTGATCGCCGAGAAGGCGGAGGGCAACGTGTTCCCGACGTTGCGCAATCCGTACCTCAAGGATAAAGAGACTGCCTGGAAGTGGCAGATCGATGCGCTGGGTTTGCGCGTGACGCTTGCCGGCTACCACGATCGTTACCATCTTCCGCTCTTTATCGCCGAGAACGGTGTGGGCGGACTCGATGCGCTGGAAGACGGCAAAGTCCACGATGCGTATCATATTGATTACCTGCGAAGGCATATTCTTGCGCTGCGCGATGCAATTGTCGAGGACGGTGTTGACCTGATGGGATACACGCCGTGGGGCTGTATCGATTTGGTGTCGGCCTCGACGGGGCAGATGAAGAAGCGCTATGGCTTTGTTTATGTTGATGCCGATGATATGGGCAAAGGCACGTTCGATCGCTACCGAAAGGACAGCTTCTGCTGGTACCAAAAGGTCATTGCATCAAATGGCGAGGACTTGAGTTAACTCTTGCAGGTCTGTTGCCCCCGCGGTCCGCTTCGGCCGCGGGGGCTTTTGTTATTGAGGCGGCTGTTCATGAGGAGCATTGCAGGCTGCGGAAACCCGGCACTTGGGGACGTTCCTTTCCTGCCGGCAGCTTGGGACAGTCCTTAAAGGCCGCATCGATCAACTGCGGAAAGCACATCCCAGAATGAGCGTCCAACATGGGGTGCGGTTTCCCTTGAGGCCCTCAATCGGAAAATGCATCCCGGATTATTGTCGAAAAGCGGTCCCTAGTTTCCCAAACGGGCCGCTAACGGAAAGCGCACCCCGCTATTGGGCCCCAAAGCAGGATGCGCTTTCCGTGCTGGCAGTTCCAAGCAGTTCGGGATGGCCCTTTTCGTCTGCTCTCGGCCGGCGTCCGTAAGACTGTCCCCGACGACCACTCATTTAAGTCTGTCCCCAATGAGTGCCCGATGACTAGTAGTAGGCCCACATGGCTTCGATTTCGTTGAGGACTTCTACGACGCCCCAGCGGCGGGCGCTGCGGCTGGCCGAGTTGGGGTCGTAGACGCCAATCTGGTTGGCATCGTCGATGCCGTAGAGCACGATGTAGTGGCCTACGTTGGTAAACGTACCGGGGCGCACTGCGGCGATGACGGGCGCGCCCGAGCGAAGTGCTTGGGTAATCGATTCGCGATCGTTATAGAGCTGTGTTCCGTTGAGCCCCAGCTGCCACGCACCGCCTGTCATAAACGACCACTCGGTGGCACCAGTGGGGGCGTAGTTGCCGGCTTCGGCCAGTGCACATATATCGACCGGCGTCTTATCGGTATGGCCGGTCTTAAAGATATAGACCATGGTGAGGCAAGTGGGACCGCAAGCGTTTTCGCGAATAGTGCCACCGGCATAGGGCAGCTCCGACCATGCGGGGTCAATTTGGTAGATGTGGGGCATGGTGCCGGCCTGCCATTGCGAGCGCGGGGTCGAGAACGCAAAGGAGTAACCGGGCGCGACGGGAGCTTTAAGCAGCTTGTCCTCGGCAGTGGGCTCGAGACCGGCTGATCCGTGAGAGATACAGGATCCCAAAAACACAAAGACGAGGCAGGCGGCGATGGAGCAAAGCACAAGGCGTAGGCGGCGGGCCGGAAGCGCGTGGCTTGTGGTATGCGACGCGGGGTGAGGGGCGGAATTGCCGCGATCGCGTTGAGGTCGCGAAAAGGAACGCTTAACGTAGTAGTCGGTCTTACGGCTATCGTAGCGGCGTGGCTGCGATGTGTCGGTCTGGCGTTGGCGTGTGCTCGTACTCACGCGGTCTGACTGCTGCACGGTACGGCTTTGTTTCCGCGAAGAAGCCCCGAGCTGTTCTTGGGGGCGCTGCGGGTTGTCGTTGTCGGAGGTGCTTCTGGGCGTTGGCGTGGTGCGGCCGGCAAGGCGCACGCTTTGTGGCCGTTGGTCGCCGTCATTGTATCCGTATGCCATTCGAATCACCTTGCCTCATGTGTAACTTGTCTATCCTACATAAAAAGATGCACGACACATGGGTATGTGCGCCAAAAGCCTGACAAATGGTATGAACGTTGCCGCGCCGCGCGCCAAGCGTCACGGTAACAGGTATTCAAAAGCAGACAAGATGAAAGCGTCCAAGACGAATGACGTCTTCCGCCGTTCGTCCCAAAAACGGCGCCGCTCGTTTTGCAGTTCTGCCTTCGGTCGAGCCTTGGACGGCAATGCAATGCCAAGGCCGTATCTTAAAGCCACGAAATAAAAGCGCGCGGCAAAACGGACCGCGCAAGGGGTGACGCCAAAGAGGCGTCAATAAGGAAAGGAGGGGAACAATGGCGGACAAGAACGCAGAAGTTGCAGTCGAGGACAACGGCGGCATGAAGAAAACGCTTTCGCTCTGGAACTTCTTCACCATCGGTTTCGGTGCCATCATCGGTACCGGTTGGGTTCTGCAGGTCGGCGACTGGATGGTCGTGGGCGGCGGTCCCGTTCCCGCTATGATTGCATTCCTCTTGGGTGCAATCTTCCTCGTGCCCGTCGGAGCTGTTTTCGGTGAGCTCACGGCTGCTATCCCCATTTCGGGCGGCATCGTCGAGTATGTCGATCGCAGCTTTGGCCGTACGCTGAGCTACATCACCGGCTGGCTCCTGGCCCTGGGCAACGGCATCCTGTGCCCGTGGGAGGCCATCGCCATCTCGACCCTCGTGTCCGAGATGTTCGGCAGCTTGCCCGGCCTTGAGTGGCTGCGCGCCGTCAAGCTCTACACCATCCTGGGCGCCGACGTCTACCTGTTCCCGACGCTGATCGCGCTCGGCTTTGCGGTCTACGTCATCTTCCTCAACTTCCGCGGTGCCAGCTCGGCTGCCAAGCTCCAGGCCTTCCTGACCAAGGCTCTGCTCTGCGGCATGCTGCTCGCCATGGGTGTCTCGCTGTTCACCGGTTCGCCGGAACACGCCATGCCCGTGTTCTCCCAGGTCACCGGTGCTGGCGGCGGCAAGCCCGCTACCGAGGGCACCAGCCTGTTCGCCGGCATCGTGTCGGTCCTGGTTTTGACCCCGTTCTTCTACGCCGGCTTCGATACCATTCCTCAGCAGGCTGAGGAAGCAGCCGAGGGCCTCAACTGGAACAAGTTCGGCAAGATCATCTCCCTGGCCCTGCTGGCCGCCGGCGGCTTCTACATGGTCTGCATCTACTCGTTCGGCACCATCCTCGACTGGCATGAGTTTGTTAAGAGCCCGGTTCCCGCGCTTGCCTGCCTCAAGGGCATCAACATGCTCCTGTACCTGGCCATGCTCGTCATCGCCACGCTTGGACCCATGGGCCCGATGAACTCCTTCTACGGCGCCACGAGCCGCATCATGCTCGCCATGGGCCGCAAGGGCCAGCTGCCCGAGAAGTTCGCCGAGGTCGATCCCAAGTCCGGCGCTCCCAAGCTCGCCTGCGCCGTTCTGGGCGTCATCACCGTCATCGGTCCGTTCCTGGGCAAGAACATGCTCATCCCTCTGACCAACGTGTCGGCTCTCGCCTTCATCTTCTCCTGCGGCATGGTCGCCCTCGCTTGCCTGCGCATGCGCTTCACCGAGCCCGACCTGCCTCGTCCCTACGAGGTGCCCGGCGGCAAGTTTGGCATCAGCCTCGCTGTCGCTGCCTGCGCCGTCATCATTGGCCTGCTCGTGGTCCCGTTCTCTCCCGCCTCCCTCAACATGGTGGAGTGGAGCATCGTGATCGGCTGGCTGGCCGTTGGCCTGGCCCTCATGGCCTTCACCAATTCCCGCAAAAAATAACGCCTAGCCGGGGCGGATCGGGTGCGCGGACCTCTCTCTTCCGCGCACCGAACCCGGCACCACTTGGGTAGTTTTGTGAGGCCTTAACCCAACGCGGCCTCGCCCACTATATGGATCCATAAGGAGGAACCATGTCCACTAAGTATGCAATCGTTGGCGGCAAGCTCATCGACGGTACCGGTGCCGAGCCGGTCGAGAACTCCCTCGTTCTCGTCGACGACAATGGCAAGATCGAGTATGCCGGTGCTATGCAGGACCTTCCCGAGGGCGTTGAGGTTATCGACGCCGCCGGCAAGACCGTCCTTCCCGGCCTGATCGACACCCACCTGCACTTCTCGGGCAACCTGACCGACGATGACACCGACTGGGTCATGCAGCCGCTCCTCGAGAAGCAGGCCGTCGCCGTCAAGCAGGCCTACGACTGCCTCACCCACGGTCTCACCACCGTCTGCGAGATCGGCCGCTTTGGTATCCAGATCCGCGACTGCATCGACAAGGGCGTCTTCAAGGGCCCGCGCGTTCTGGCAACCGGCCTTGGCTTCTGCCGCGTTGCCGGCCACGGCGACTCCCACCACTGCAGCCAGGAGCTCAACAAGGAATCGCACCCCTGGGGCGACCAGGTCGACGGTCCTTGGGATCTGCGTAAGGCCGTCCGTCGTCGCCTGCGCGAGAACCCCGATGCCATCAAGATCTGGGCTACCGGTGGCGGCATCTGGCGCTGGGACTCCGGCCGCGACCAGCACTACTGCTCCGAGGAAATCCAGGCTGTGATCGAAGAGGCCAAGTTGGTCGGCATCCCCGTGTGGAGCCACTGCTACAACAACCACGCCGCTGCCTACGATTCCGTCCGCTTTGGCTGCGAGCAGCTGATCCACGGCTTCGATATCGATGAGCGCACCATGGACCTCATGGCCGAGCAGGGCACCTTCTTCACCCCGACGATCGCCTTCCTGCCCACCTGGTACGCCACCTATCCGCCCGTCTACGTCCCCGAGCTGCACGACAAGTACGAGGGCACCCTGGTCGAGAAGGAACTGCAGCGCAACTACGACTGCCTGCGCGAGGCCAAGAAGCGCGGCGTCGTCATGACGATCGGCTCCGACTCCTTCTCCTTCGTCACCCCGTACGGCACCTGCTCCATCGAGGAGATGTACGAGTTCGTCGACAAGATCGGCTTCACCCCGGTCGAGACCATCACCTGTGCCACCCTCAACGGTGCCAAGATGTGCCACATCGAGGACGAGACCGGTTCCATCGAGGCCGGCAAGTGCGCCGACCTGCTGGTCGTCAACGGTGACGTCGCCGCCGACATCCACGTGCTCAACACCGACAACATGGACGTCATCATGAAGGATGGCTGGATCGTCGAGGCTGGCACCTTTGGCGAGGCCAACAAATACAGCGCCTAAGATACCGTTTGTCGATGGCTGGATGCAAAACACAGTTTTTGATTGCATAATGCAATGGAGAGGGTCGCTTGCGGCCCTCTTTATTGCTATGGGCGCGGTAGATAAAAGGGGATGACGGTGGATTTAAACAGGCTGATTCTGGGCAAGAGCTACAACTCTACCAAGGTCTTTCGTACGGCCCAGCATGTGGTCCAGGCCATCCTGCTCGGTGTTGTCGTTCCGGCGCTTATCCTGTTGCTTATCTGGGATTTGACCGATAATCCCAACCCCGTCCCGGGCGTTGTCGTCATTGCCGGCTTGGTCATGCTGTGCTTCTTCTTCTCGTACGTCTTTGTCGTTCCCGACGACCTCACGTCGAGCGCTACCGACCGCACACTCGCCATCGCATCGAAAATATTCGCCTATACGTCACGAGGCCTTACGCCCGAAGCGGCCCTGGGCGCTTCCAAAATCATCCTTTCCGAGACCATTGCCTCGGCCATCTGCTTTACCGACGGCAAGCAGGTGCTGGCGAGCTGGGGCGTGGACTCGGCAAAATGCCCCGCGGGCACTCCGGTTGTGCTGCGGACTACGCTCAACGTGATCAACAGCGGTGAGCAAAGCGTATTTTCGCGAGATGCCTCGACTGAGACGGGTGGCTACTTTCCGCGCCTGCGCGCCGGTATCGTCGCACCGCTCACCGTGCGCGGGCATTGCGTGGGCACGCTCGAGCTGTATTATCCCCGTCTGAGCAGCATCGATATGCGCCAGACGGCGCTTGCCTCGGGCTTTGCCGACCTCATTTCCACGCAGCTTGCAAGCTTTGAGCTCGAGCGCCAGGACGAGCTTACGGCCCGCGTGGAGCTGCGCGCCTTGCAATCGCAGGTCGATCCTCATTTTCTATTCAATACCATCAGCACCATCGTGTCGCTCGTACGTACCGAGCCGGACAAGGCCAGGTCGCTGCTGATCGACTTTTCCAATTACTACCGTCAGACGCTTTCTGATTCCGATACCCTCACAACGCTCGAGCACGAGGTGGAACAGGGCACTCGCTATATCAATCTTATGCAGGCTCGTTATGGCGACGGCCGTCTGCGCGTCTCGGTCGATATCGACTTTGAGGTGCGCGATTGCATGGTGCCGCCGTTTATCTTGCAGCCGTTGCTCGAAAACTGCATCAAGCACGCGCAGCGCGAGACCGAGCCGCTTTCTATTCATGTTAGGGCTTTCGAGACCGATGACGGTTTGGAGATCATCGTCGAGGACGACGGCATCGGTATGAGCGAAGAGGTCTGCGCGCATCTGTTTGAGCAACATCGCCGAGAGGAGCCCGAGAGCATTACCGCCGACGGCTCCGTCAAGCGAGGTTGCGGCCTGGCGCTCTTCAACGTGCTTCAGCGCATCCATTTCTTTTACGGAGAAGATTCCGGCATGCGCGTGAAGTCCCAGGAGGGCGTGGGAACGCAGGTCATCGTCGAGCTGAACGGCGAGCCGCATGAGCCGGCGCCGTTGACGGCGTAGCACGCGGTTGGATTGAGAGAAAAAGAGGGGAAGCACATATGTCCGAAGGCTGGAACATCTTGGTGGTTGATGACGAGCCCCCAATTAGGGCTGAGCTACGCTATCTGTTGGAAAAGGATACGCGTATGGGTCAGATTGCCGAGGCGGGCAATGTCACCGAAGCCGTGGAGTCGATTCTGTCGAACAAGCCCGACGTGTTGTTTTTAGACATTACCATGCCCGGTCGCTCGGGAATTGAGCTTGCCGAGACGCTGCAGAACCTAAAGACGCCGCCGGTCGTGGTGTTTGTGACGGCATTTGCCGAGTATGCGGCTGATGCCTATAACCTCGATGCCGTCGATTATGTCGTCAAGCCGGTTGAGGACGCACGCCTGTCAAAGGCACTCGACAAGATCGAGGCGGCCTTGGGTGTCCGTCGTGTTATCCACGTTCCGCGCCAGCCTTTGCGTCTGACGGTGGACCGCGGGGGCAAAAAGGTGTTCATTCCCGTCGCAGACGTCTGCTACTTTGAGGCGCGCGCCGATTTTTGCAACGCCATCTGCGCCGAGGGAACGTACCTGATCAATGAGTCGATCTCTTCGCTCGAGCGTCGCTTGGACTCCGAGGGCTTTATTCGCGTTCATCGCAGCTACCTGGTCAATTTGGAAGACGTGCACAATGTTGAGATTGGCTCCACGGGGCTGATGGAGCTCAGGCTCGACCGCGTGAGCTCGACGGTGCCCGTGTCCCGCCGTCGCGCTGCCGAGGTTAAAGCACACTTGGGGCTTGCGTAGACGGTCTGCGTGCTGTCGTTTACCATCGCAGGTTTGGCATGGGCGCGCGGTGGGCATAATGGGTGGCATCGAATGAAATCGAAAGGATCATTATGCCCGCGCTTATCACCCATCATCTGTTTGGCGAGGAAAGCATCGACCGTCTTCCGCAGGGCGTCATAACGTCCGATGAAGAGCGCATTGCCTTTATCTTGGGCAACCAAGGCCCCGACCCGTTTTTCTTTCACATTCTGACACCGCGTGTTTCCGACTGCACGCTGCTGGCGCAGGTCATGCATCGGTCGCGCATGTCTCGCCAGTTCGCGTGCCTGCGCGACGGCGTGTCGCATCTGCTGCCGCGCGACGCCAGCTTGGGTCGTGCCTTTGCGCTGGGCCTGCTGTCGCACTATGTGCTCGACCGCAATGCCCACCCCTTTGTCTATGAGCAGCAGTTTGGCATCGTGGAGTCCGATTCAGAGCTTGAGGATTCGAGCAGTCAGGTCCATGCCGTGATCGAGAGCGACCTGGATGTACTGATGCTGCAGCTTAAACGCGATGGCGCTACGGTCGACGATTACCCGCCGGCGGGCGAGATCGTCACCACCGATCGCATCAATCGCGTGGCCGGCGTGCTGATGAGCTATGTTGCCGGACGCGTGTACGGCATTGACATTCCGGCGGGGGAGTACGGTGCTGCCGTTGCCAATATGCAGCGACTTTACCGCGCGATTGAGCCGGCCGGCTCCGCAAAGACGCGCGCGATCTCGCTGGTTGAGGGCTTGGTGCACGACTACTCGCTGCTCGACGGCCTTGCCCATCGCGTGACGACGGAGCTGCCCGAGCGCACCGGTAACCTGGGCCATCTGACATGGAAGAATCCCTTTACCGACGAGGTCTCGAACGAGAGTTTCCCCGAGGTTTTTGATCGTGCGCTGGTCGATTACGAATGCACGGTCGCACGTTTTATCGAGACCGGTGACATGGATGCCGTTACCAGTCACGTCAACTACAGCGGTCGCGTGCTCGGCGCCGACGAGGAGTTCGACCGCGAGGAGTAGGGCTCGTGCGTGCCCCTTTGCCGAATCCTTACCGGCGCTTCTGGACAATTGGGGTACGATGAACTAACTGCATATCGGGCGAATACGAAGGGTCCCTGTCCATGAAATACACCAAGCTCGAGCGTAACTGGGTCATGTACGATGTGGGAAACTCGGCCCTCGTGCTGCTCAATACCTCGGTGGTGCCCATCTACTTTAACGCCATCAATACCGGTGCTTCCTCGGCAGACCTGGTGGTCGCTTGGGGCAACGCTCAGACGATTGCCTCGCTGGTCATTGCCATGCTCATGCCCATTCTGGGCGCGCTTGCCGATTACGCCGGCAACAAGATCAAGTTCTTCTTGGGCTTCTTCCTCACGGGCCTGGTTCTTTGCCTGGCGCAGGCTATCCCAATGTCCGCCATGGCATTTTTGACCGTGTACGTGCTGTGCACCATCGGCCTTAACTCTTCTATGACGTTCTACGACGCCATGCTGCCTGATATTACCACCGACGAGCGCATGGACGCCGTGTCCAGCTCGGGTTATGCCTGGGGCTACATCGGTTCCACCGTGCCGTTCATCATCTGCTTGGCGCTTATCATGGGTGGCCCCGCTCTTGGCGTCCCCACCATGCTGGCAACGCGTCTGTCGTTTATCATCACTGGTGCCTGGTGGCTCATCTTTACCCTGCCGCTCATTCGCACCTATAAGCAAAAGTACGGTCGCGAGCGCGGTCCCGAGGACACCATCGGCCACATCGTGGGCGGTGTGTTCTCCGAGGTCGGACACACCATGCGCGAGATTGCCCACAATAAGACCGTGCTGGTCTACATGATCGCGTTCTTCTTCTATATCGACGGTGTGCACACGGTCATTTCCATGGCCACCAGTTACGGATCGGCCTTGGGCATCGATTCGACGCAGCTGGTGCTGGCGCTGCTCGTTACGCAGTTCGTGGCCTTTCCGTCCGCCATCATCTACGGCAAGCTCGCCGGACGCGTGGGCACGCTCAACATGATCCTGGTGGCGGTCGCCGCCTACATGGGGATTGTGCTGTTCGCCGCGTTCTTCCTAAAGACCGCCTTTGAATTCTGGGTGCTTGCCATTATGGTCGGCCTGTTCCAGGGCGGTGTGCAGGCGCTCAGCCGTAGCTACTTTGGCCGCATTATCCCCAAGGAAAAGTCCAACGAGTACTACGGCTTCTTTGACATCTTTGGTCGTTATGCAAGCGTTATGGGCACCTTCCTGGTGTCGGTCGTCACCTCGCTGACCGGCAACCCGTCGCTGGGCGTCCTTTCCATTGGCGTGCTGCTGGTCGTTGGCTTTATGCTACTGGTCCGCCTGTCCCGCATGACTCGGGCGGCAGAGCATGCCGCATAGGAGCGAGCGGCTATTGTGCCTGTCCACGGTACTCTTTTGGGGTTATCCGCAATAAACATTGCGACTTGCGAGCAATGATTTGCCCAAGTGGGTATGATGGAATCAGCTAGGTCGCGGGGCGTCGCCTGTGTTTGGCGGCGTCCCGTTTTTGTGTTGCAGGGAGGGTAAGGCATGAACGCCACGGTCGTGATTCCAACGTATTGGGCGGGCGATGACGCTTGCGCAAACGCCCCTGGCACCTATGACCATTCGACGCGACTCAACGCCGACAATCCCGAACTCGACCGCTGCCTGGCCTCGCTTGAGCAGGTACGTGACATCCCGCGCATCATCCTTTTGGTGGTCTGTCCCGTTTCTGCCACAGCCGATGTGTCGCTGCGCGTGCACGAGATTGTCGACGCGCATCCCACGCTCAAGGTTACCGTTGTCACCAACACCCAGGCCTCGCGCATCGCAGACCGGGTTGCTCAGATCGCACCCAAGGGTTCGGGCGAGTGCGTGAGTCTGCGAGGCTACGGCGCCATCCGCAACATGGGGCTAGCCTGTGCCGCTGTGCTGGGGCATGACGCGGTTATCTTTTTGGATGACGATGAGACTGTCATCGACGCCGACTTTATGAAGCGCGCGACCTATGCGCTGGGCCAGCAGACGCGTCAGGGCCTGCCGATTTTGGTCAAGAGCGGTTACTTTTACGATCGCGATGGATCCCCGCTGGCGCCCACGGACAAGGTGGGCATCTGCCATCGTTGGTGGACCAAGCGCATCGAGTTCAACCGTTGGATGAAAAAGGCGCTCTCGGGCACCCGCATCTCGCGCTCCAACTACGTGTGCGGCGGCCTGATGGCCCTGCACGCCCGCGCCTTTACGCGTGTGGCCTTTGATCCGTTTATCACCCGTGGCGAGGACCTGGATTACCTCTTTAACATGCGCATGTTTGGCTATGACGTGTGGTTTGACAACGAGTGGACCGTGCGTCATCTGCCTCCAGAGTCCGAAAAGCGCTCGCCGCGCTTTATGCAGGATGTATACCGTTGGTACTACGAACGGGCCAAGTTGACATTTGCCGCGCATCAAAAGGAGCTCATTCCCGTTACGGCGGCATCGCTCATGCCCTACCCGGGCCCGTGGATTTCGCGCGAGCTCGACGACCGCGTGCGCAAGACCGCTATGGTCCGCAGCGTGTTTACCCGCGAGCATGAGGGCTACCTGCGCATCTGGCGCCATGGTATCGACGAGGCAAAGGCCTATGCGCGCCAAAACGCTGCAAGCTATCTGCGTTTCCAGAGCTTTTGGCCCAAGATCATGGACGGGCTTTGGCGTGACGCACAACTGATCAGTATCCTGGAGGGGGCCGAATGATCGACCGCCGCGCCCAGCGCGATAGTTCAATATCAATCTTTCGCATCATTGCCGTTGCCTGCGCCATTTGCGTGCTGGTGTACTTTATTTTTGCCTTGGTGACCGGTATCGAGCCGATCGCCACGGTGATTGCCTGCGCGCTGCTGTGCATCTTTCTGTGCATCTTTATCTTTTTGACGCTCAATCCCGATTCGGTGCGCTCCCAGTACACCGAGGAGACGCTCTCGGTGGCCTCGGCCATGCTCGAGGACATTAAGGGCGGTCTGACGCAGGAGTCGGCGCGTTTGGTGTGCCGGCGCATTTTGCCCGAGACGCGCGCCATGACGGTGGCCATCACCGACGAGGACAACGTGCTTGCCTGCGCGGGCGAGTTTGAGGAAAAACTGCTGCCCGATACTCCCATCCACACGCTTGCCACGCGCTACGTTATCGAACATGGCATCGTGCAGTCGTTCAACCGTATGGTGGATGTCGTGGGTTCGGACGGCTCGCACAACCAAGTCCCCGCCGGCATTATCGCTCCCATCAAGGTGGGCGATCGTACCGTCGGCACGCTCAAGTTCTACTACAAGACCCCGCGCGCCGTCGACCGTACCCAGTACGCGCTTGCCTCGGGCTTTGCCGAGATCTTGTCCACGCAGCTCGCCATCCACGAGCTCGAGGTGCAAAAGGAACTCACGGCGCGCGCTGAGGTGCGTGCGCTGCAGGCGCAGATTAACCCGCACTTCCTGTTCAACACGCTGAACACCATTGCATCGTTTACGCGCACCGACCCGTTGCGGGCCCGCGAACTGCTTCGTGAGTTCTCATCGTTCTATCGTGCCACGCTCGACAACTCGGGATCGCTTATTCCGGTCTCGCGCGAGGTCGCACAGACCAAGCGCTACCTTACCTTTGAGAAGGCCCGCTTTGGCGAGGACCGCGTGCTTGCGACGTTCGATGTGTCCGAGGACGTGGAAGATACGCTGGTGCCGGCGTTCGTGATCCAGCCGATTGTCGAGAACGCCGTACGTCATGGTATGGGCGATGACGACGCCCTGAGGATCGACGTGACCGTTCACCAAGACGGCGAGGATGCAATCTTGATTGCCGTGGCCGATAATGGCGTGGGCATGGATGAGGGTACCGCCGCCAGACTGTTTGACGAGCGCTCTGCCCGTCCCGACGCCAGCTCTCCCCAGGGTGGCGGCGCCGGTGTGGCCATGCACAATATTTCGGAGCGCATCCATCGCTTTTATGGGCCGCACTCCTATACGCGTGTCGAATCGGCGCCGGGCAAGGGCACCAAAGTGCTCCTTCATCTTGATTTGTCAGAGAGCATCTTTGACATTCAAGAGTAAAATAAAAGGCTACGGGCTCAACGTCATGCGACGGATGCCCGGCGTAGTTAGTTGACGAAAGGTTTTATCCCTATGCTGCGTGCGATGATTGTGGATGATGAGGCGCCGGCTCGCTCGGAGCTTCGCTTCCTGCTCGAGCAAACGGGCAAGATCGGCACGATCACGGAGGCGTCGAGCGTCCGCTCCGCCATCGAGATGCTTATGGAAAGTCGCGTGGATGTCGTGTTTCTCGATATCTCGATGCCCGGTGCCTCGGGCCTGCAACTTGCCGAGGCGCTGCATAAGCTCAAAAATCCGCCGGCGATCGTGTTTGTGACTGCGTATAGCGACCATGCGGTCGAGGCATTCGACGTGGATGCCGTCGATTATCTGATGAAGCCGGTCGAGGAAGCTCGCTTGGATCGCGCGATCGAGAAGGTCATGCAACGCGCCAAGCCGGTTACGGACAGCAAAGTGACCATCGAGCGTATCCCGGTGGAAAAGGGCGGCCGCAAGGTGCTCATTCCCGTGGATGACATCCGCTTTATCATGGCAAAGGACGATTACTCCTGCATCTATACCGTCGATGATCGCTTTTTGTCGACGACCTCGCTGGCGCAGTTTGAGGCCAAGCTCTGCGACTTTGGCTTCTTCCGTGTTCACCGCCGCTATATCGTCAACCTATCGTGCGTCACGGACGTTGAGACGGTGCCCTCGGGCGCCATCCAGCTGGGCATTACGGGCGTCGACGAACGCGTGCCGGTTTCTCGCCGCCGCGTCGTGCCGCTCAAGAAGGCTCTGAGTCTCTAGCACACTGGCCCCGCAGCCCTGTAGACCCATCGTCTGCGGGGCCGTGGGGCCTTTTTTGTATGTATCTGCCGAATCGTTTTTTGCGGAAGGGATCCCATGAACAGCGCAAGCGCCAAGCGCATCGACATCATCTCGGACACCCACGGCTATTTATCGCCTGCGCTCTTGGATGAGCTTGAGGGCGCAGACCTGATCATCCACGCCGGCGACCTTACGTCAGAGATGGACTACGAGCACCTATGCACCATCGCCCCCGTGCGGGCCGTACTGGGCAACAACGATTACTACCGCGACTACGGCCCCGATGTAGACCGTCTTGCGCTCTTTACTTACGAAGGCCTCAAATTCGCCGTAGCCCACTACCGCGAAGACCTTCCGGTGGGATCCGTGGACGTAGCCATCAACGGCCACACCCACGTAACCAAAGAAGCCCAAGTGGGCCGTTGCTTAGTCCTCAACCCGGGCAGCGCCAGCTACCCCCGAGGCACCCGAGGCCCCACCATGGCCAGAATGCTAGTAAAAGACGGCAAGATTATAAGCACCAAGTTTATTGACCTAGACTAACCGCAACAAAAACGGGGGATGCAGATGCGTTCCCCGTTTCCATTTGAGCC
>DYAA01000157.1 GCA_019419405.1 Collinsella sp.
GTCATCGTGGTGTACGACCTGTTCTTTGTCCAGCAGGCACACGCCGTTAAGGCCGAGAACAAGGACCGCCTGTAAGCGCTCGCTTCTCATAACCTCTGCAGCCAAGCAACTAAAAAGGGCCGATCGCGCATCTCCGCGGTCGGCCCTTTGCGTTTGCCCAGATAAAACCTGCCAAAATAAACCTGTCCCTTTTTGGTAGGTTAGCAGTGGCGGTACTCGGCGATGATGAAGTCGATGTCGGTTTGAAGGGTATCCAAGTTTGCCAGGCGCTCTTTGTCGGCAGGGCGCGTGCGGTAGTAGTACGGCGTCATCTGGAACACCGCCTCGATGTCTGCCTGGGTCTGGAGCGTAATGTTCGCAGACGCCCGCTGCGTTCCGACCAACTCGAGCTCGGTGGTCTTCGGCAGCTTCTCATCGTTAAGGTACGGCGTATCGTAGAGCACCTCCTTGAGCCCAAAGAGATGACGGGCACCCGGCACCACGGTATAGAGTGAGCCCTCTGGAGCCAGCACGCGGGCAAATTCGCGCTCGTTAAAGGGAGCGAAGAGCTCGGTCACCATATCGAAGGTGCCATCGGCCACGGGGATGTCCTTCATGTTGGCCACGAAGTAGGTCGCATCGCCGCGCTTGGCAGCAAGGCGCACCATCTCTTTGCCCAGGTCAAAGCCGTAAGCATCCACGCCCGGCACCGCACCCATGGCGCTGGTGTAGTAGCCCTCGCCACAGCAAATATCGAGCAACGTCATGGGGCAGTTCGTAGACGCGGCACGTCCAGACACCCGCTCGCGCACCAGCTCGACCATCGCATCGCGCAACGGCGCATAGTAACCGCGGTTCAGAAAGTCGCGACGGCTGCGTGCCTGCGACTTGGGATCGCCCATGGAGTCGCCGCTCTTGGACGAGCGCAGGAGATATAGATAGCCCTCGCGCGCACGGTCAAACCGGTGCCCACCCGCGCATGCAGCACCGCGTTCGTCATCCACCAGCGGCTCATGGCAAACGGGACACAACAACATGGCAACTCCTTAGCGCGAACAACACAACGCCCACCATTGTCGCACGCCTTCCCCGCCTAGTCATTGGGGACGTTCTTGAATGAGTAATCGTTTTAGAACGTCCCCAATGACTAGGCGATTAGGAGTATCATCGTCTGCGCAAATAAGCACAAAAGAGCATGTTAGAGATTGAGAGCGTATGGCTGACACCGTATCTAAGCACATTGACATGACCACCGGATCGCTGTGGCGCAATGTTCCCCTGTTCGCCTTCCCTGTGGCCGCCACGAGCATCTTGGAGCAACTGTCGAACCTCATCGCCACGGTCATTATCGGTAACTTCTCGGGCGACCAGGGAACCCTCGCCATGGCGGCGGTCGGCTCCAATGTTCCGCTTACCAGTCTTATGCTCAACCTGTTTATTGGCATGTCGCTTGGCTCCAACGTGGTCATCGCCAACGCTATCGGCCGCAACGATCAGAACATGGTCAAACGCGCCGTCCATACCTCGATTCTTATGGCACTTGTGGGCTTTGTCGTCATCGCACTGGGCGAGATCTTTGCCGAGCCCATGCTCGCCGCGCTCAACGTTCCCGCCGAAACCATGCCGCTCGCTTCGCTCTACCTACGCGTCTTTTTGCTCAGCATGCCCTCGATCTTGCTTTACAACTTTGAGGCCGCGATCTTCCGCTCCGTCGGCATCACCCGCATGCCGCTGCAGGCGCTTGCCGTGTCCACCGTCCTCAACATTGGCCTGGACCTCATCTTTGTCCCCGTACTCCACTGGGGCGTCGCGGGCGTCGCCATCGCCACCGCCATCGCCTACACCGTCAGCGCCGCTACGCTCTTTATCCGCCTGCTCAAGACCGACTCCGTCGTCCGCGTCACCCCGCGCGACCTGGCTATCGACCCCGTCGCCCTCAAGCGCATCGTCAAGATCGGCCTGCCCGCCGGCATCCAGAGCGCCGTCTTTGCCGTCGCCAACATCATCATCCAGTCTGCTATCAACAGCCTGGGCACCGAGGTCATGGCGGCATCGAGCGCCGCTATGAGCTTGGAGTACGTATGCTACAACCTGCTCAACAGCTTTAGCCAGGCTTGCACCACCTTTGTGGGACAAAACCACGGTGCCCGCCAGATCGACCGCTGCACCAAAACGCTCAAGGTCTGCCTGGTCGAAGGCGGTATCGTTGCACTCACCACGATTGTCGTCATTGTCGGCCTGGGGCGCGAGATCTTGTCGCTGTTCAACAGCGATCCCAACATCGTCTCGATCGGCTATATCCGCGTGTGTTCGATCTTCCCGGCGTACGCCTTTAGCATGTTCTACGAAAACATGTCCGGCTACCTACGCGGCTTTGGTATCTCGCTCACGCCCGCCCTCATCACCATGATCTGCGTCTGCGGCATCCGCTTCTATTGGGTGTTCTGCGTGTTCCCGCACTTCCGCACCTTTGCGAACATCATGATGGTCTACCCCATCAGCCTGGGCACCACGGCGTTCTTTATGGTCGTGGCGGTACTACTTTGCCACCCGGCACGCACCTATCGCGCCACCCAAGCCAAAGCGACAGCCCGCTAGACACCGCACTCAACGCCACGCCAGTCATTAATTGACAATATGCGAGCTCATATAGTCGATAAAGCGCCTCGTGGCGATAGGCATGGTATCCCAGCTGCGCCAAGCTGCCACTACGTCGCGCGAGGGAGCATGCACGATGGGTCGCACACGAATATCGGCTCGCATGCCCTCCACAGTACGACGGTAGAGCATGCTCACGCCTAGGCCCTCCTCCACCATCGCCATGATGGTGTAGTCGTCAGTCACCTCACTCGTCACGTGCGGCGACAGCCCATGTGTCGCAAATGCATCGAGCACCAGGCTCTGTTCGCCCTCATCCAGCAGCACAAAGGGCTCGGACGCCAGGTCGGCGAGCGTCACCTTTTCCTTTGCCGCCAGCGGATGCGCAGCCGGCAGCAGCGCCACCAACTCGTCGTGATAGACCACACGCTTCTCGAGGCCTGCGGTAAACCCGCGCGCCGTAAAGCAAAAATCCACCACGCCGTCGTGCACCCACTGAGCGTTGCGCGTGTAATCGCCCTGCTTGAGGGTAAAGCGTACGCCCGGGTGCAGCGTACCAAAGTCGCGGATCACACGCGGCAGCACGGTACGGCTCACGTTGGTAAACGTCGCGATGCGAATATCGGTCGACGAAAGCCCCAGCAGCTCCTGGCGCTTGCCCTCGAGCTCGGCCTCGGCGGTCACAATCTGGCGCAGGTACGGCAGATACTGCTTGCCATCGCGCGTAAGCGAAACGCCCTGCTTTCCGCGCTCGATAAGCGTGGTGCCCAGCTCGCGCTCGAGCGCCTTGACGGCCTGGCTCACCGCACTTTGCGTATAGCCCAACTCGTCCGCCGCGCCCTTAAGACTGCCGCGATCGACCACCATACAAACAATCTGATACCGCGATGCCATCGTGCCTCCACATCAATGCAGCCGTAAAACGTTTTGCCAGCGCTTTTCCTAATGACATTAGCATTTCTTAATCATACTGAAGATACATTCGCTTTACTACATCCACATCTGGGAGCAGAATCCTTTTTACGAAACCGTTCTGTAACAAAAGGAGTCCCATGGATCGCAAAAAAGCAATCGCGCTCTCATTTTCCGTTCCCGTCGCATGGGGCTTTTCGTACCCCCTCATGAAGATCGGCATGGACAGTATGAACGCCACGAGCATCGTTGCGCTGCGCTGCATCATCGCCTTTGTGGCTTGCCTGCTGCTCTTCCACAAGCGCGCTTTCCGCATCAACCGCGACCTTATGGTCCGCGCTGCCATCATCGGCGCCATTATGGCAACCGAACTCACCTGCATGTGCCTGGGCTCCAGCCTCACCTCCGCCTCCACCGCCGGCTTTTTGCAGAGCCTGACGGTCGTGATCGTGCCGTTTGCCAACGCCGCCCTGCTGCGTCGTGCCCCCGAGCGCAAAGTGCTCGTCGGCACCGCCATCGTCACCTGCGGTATGTTGCTGCTCTCGGGCGCCGACTTCACCAGCCTGAACCCGGGCGCGCTCATCATGCTGCTCTCCGCTTTTGTCTATGCCGGCCACATTATCGTGGCCAAGCGCTTTGTCGAAGAAGTCGATCCGCTGTCCCTGGGCGTTTGGCAGCTGGGCTTCGGCGGCCTGTTCTCGGGCATCGCCGCATGCGCCTTTGGCGGCTTCACGCTTCCCAGTACGCCCAGCGAGATCGTGCTCGTCGTTGCCCTCGCGCTCATCTGCTCTGCCTACGGCTTTATCACCCAGACGCTCGTGCAGCCCCACGTGCCTGCCGAGACCACCGGCTTCGCTTTCTCGCTCGAGCCGGTCTGCTCTGCCGTCTTTTCGTTCTTCCTGGTCGGCGAGGTCCTGAACCCCATCGCCTTCTTTGGCGCCACCCTCATCCTCACCGGCGTCATGGTGGCAACCGTCGAGCTTCCGCGCCTCCGTGCACATGGACAGGTCCGTATGGCAGGAGCGCCCGAGCGCGTCTCGTAGACCCCGTTCTTCATACAGCCGTGTCATAAAGGCAACCGGTGCGCCTTTACAATAGATGCCAACAGAGCATCTACCATAAAGGAGCCCCATGGACACCGCAACCCGCGACCACAACATAGCAACTTGGTTGGGCGATGCGCCGCAGCCGGTACGTGACACTACGAACCAGCTGCTCGAGCGCATCGCCCTTTTGCGTGCCGAGCAGACTATCTACCCGGCACAAGACGACATCCTCAATGCCCTCGCCTACACGCCGGCCGACCAGGTCAAAGTTGTCATCTTGGGTCAGGACCCTTATCACGGTCCCAATCAGGCCATGGGACTGTCGTTCTCGGTCCCCGCAACGCAAACCAAGTTGCCGCCGAGCCTGCGCAACATCTATAAGGAACTCAAAGCCGATCTGGGTTGCCCCATTCCCGCCACGGGAGACCTAACACCATGGGCACAACAGGGCGTCCTGCTCCTCAACACCACGCTCACCGTGCGCGAGCATGCCGCGAACTCGCACGCCAAACTGGGCTGGAGCACCCTGACCGACTACGTTATCGAACGCTGCTGCCAGCTGCCCCAGCCGGTAGTCTTTTTGGCATGGGGTCGCTTTGCCCAGCAGATGGTCGAAGGCAAGCTCGCCGCAATCGGCGCGGGCAAAGCAACCGGCAAGTTCTGCCTGGCCTCTACGCACCCCTCGCCGCTTTCGGCCAACCGTGCCACGGCAGAACTCCCCGCTTTTATGGGGTCGCGCCCCTTCTCCGCTGCCAATCGGCTACTCGAACAGCACGGCTCGACCCCCGTCAACTGGACTTGCCTCAGCTAAAAATCGATACATCAAAAACGCGCCCGACGGCTTTCCATCGGGCGCGTTTCCTATTCGGGCCAAATAAATTGTGTGCGGCCGGCCTCGCCGCCATCGATCAGCAGGCTCTGCCCGGTCATAAACCGGTTGGTCACGCCCACAAAGTAGATCCACTCGGCGATCTCTTGGGCGGTGGCCCAGCGTTTAAGCGGCGTGAGCTCCATAATCTGGTTCCACAGGTGTTCGTCTTCCATCACGCAACGGTTGAGCGGCGTGATAACGCCGCCCGGGTCCACACTGTTGGCGATGGCCTGCGGTGCCAGGCGGTTTGCAAGGTTCTTGGTGTAGGCGATAACGCCGCCCTTGCTGGCAGCATAGGCAGGAAACTCCGATCCCGTATGTCCGCTCGCCGACCCCACATTGACCACGGATTTGATAGCCAGTGTCGGCTTGGCGGCAAGCCCCTCCCCCACAAAGGCGTAGTGCTCGGTCACGTTGATGGTGCCACGCAGGTTGGCAGCAATATCGTCGGCCGAATCCTGCGTACCAGCAACGTTCACGATTACCTGGGGTTCAAGGTCGCCTGGAAACGAGTCAGGCTCGCGGACATCAACGATCAGATGGCGGTAGCGCTCGTGTTCGATCGCCGCCGGCAGCAGATCAAAGCCCACGACCTCGTGGCCCTCGTCCAAAAAGCGCTGCACGCACGCGGCTCCGATACCGCCCGAAGCGCCCGTGATCAAAACCCGCATACTTGCTCCTTAGGCGGTTGCGTGGCGCTCGAGGTACTCGGAACCCACATTCTCGCGCTCCCAGCCGCGCACGACCTTGTAGCCCACGGGGCTCAGGAAGACCTCGCACAGCAGCTCGGCGACAGCGCCGGTCAGCGAACACATAAGGACCTGCACCCAGGTCCAACCAAAGAACGTGTGGCTCACCACAATGGCAAAGACCAGGTTGTCGATAAACTGGCCAACACCCGTGGACACATAGGAGCGGAAGGCAAAGCTCGCAAAATTATTCTTTTTGAGCATGCGGCCGAGCGACTGGTTGAGCGTGGAGTTAACCACGGCAGAGACGAGCATCGCCAGCGAAGAGCCCAGCACCACGTACCAGGTGCCACCGATGGTAGCGTTAAGGGCAGTGTTAACCTCGATCATGCCCGTGTCGTAGTAGGCGCCCCACATACCGGGCGTGAGCGAGCATGCCCAAAAGCACAGGCTCACGGCCAGGTTGACCAGCAGCGCGAGGATAGAGATTTTGATGGATGCCTTGGCGCCAAAGCGCTTACAGATCATGTCCTGGCACAAAAACGAAACCCAGCTCACCACAAAGCCGCAATCGAGTGCCAGATACGGCAGGCTGATGAGCTCTTTGTTGGCCAGCAGGTTCATCATGATGACGCTCACGAAAAACAGCGAAACCGTTGCCGCGGGAATGCTCCGCAACAGGACCTTGTAGTCCTCCATGACCTTCTTGATCATTATGTACTCCTTTGGTTTTAGGTTTAACGAGCAGGATATCGGACCCGAACTGCTCGGACGCCCCGGTCTTGAGACGACGGTGGGTATGATAGCCGCTCACGCGGCATCAGGCAAGCAAATGGCGCGGCAGCCCCGCAGGGCCACCGCGCCGATGCGTTAAAAGGCCACGTTGCCAAACTCCGACAGGATAAGGTCGGGGTTGTGGTCGGTTGCCCAATCCACGTTCCACGGGCTCGTGAACAGCAGCAGCTTACCGCCGCGCATGTCCTCGACGCGCAGGGTGTCGCGCGTGAGCGAAAGGCCCGGGATATCGATGGTGTCGGGGTCGTTCTGAATCCAGCGGATGTCCGTATAGGGCAGTGGCTGGCGACGAACCTCAACACGGTACTCGGCCTTGAGGCGGCGCTCGAGTACCTCAAACTGCAGCACGCCGACCACGCCCACGATGACGCTCTCCATGCCGGCACCCAGCTCGCGGAAGATCTGGATGGCGCCCTCCTGGGCAAGCTCCTCCATGCCCTTCACAAACTGCTTGCGCTTGAGCGTGTCGACCTGCGTAATGCGAGCAAACATCTCGGGGGCAAACGTCGGGATCTGCGGATACTGCACGTGGCGCTTGCCGGAGCACACGGTGTCGCCGATGCTAAAGATACCCGGATCGAACAGGCCCACGATATCGCCCGCGTACGCCTCGTCCACGATGGCGCGGTCGTCGGCCATCATCGAGGTGCCCGTCGCCAGCTTGAGCTTGCGGTTGCCCTGCACGTGGAAGGCGTCCATGCCGCGCTCGAACTTGCCCGAGCAAATGCGCACAAAGGCGATGCGGTCGCGGTGGTTCTTGTCCATGTTGGCCTGGATCTTAAAGACAAAGCCGCTAAAGTCGTCACGGCAGGGATCGACCGGCTCGCTGGTGAGCGTATCGGTATAGGCGCGCGGCGTCGGGGCAAGGCGCAGGAACTCCTTGAGGAAGGGCTCCACGCCAAAGTTGGTGAGCGCCGAGCCAAAGAACGCCGGGCTCAGCTTGCCGCAGGCCACGGCATCCAAGTCGAGCTCGTCGCCGGCACCATCGAGCAGCTCGATGTCGTCCATCAGGTTCTTATGGTTCTCCTCGCCGATAAGCTCATCCATGGCGGGATCGCCCAACTCGGCCTCGACCTCGGCGACCTTCTTGGTGGCGTTGGCGTGGCCGTCGCCCTCAAAGGCGATAACGCGACGGGTCTGGCGGTCGAACACGCCGCGGAAATTGCGACCGCTGCCGATCGGCCAGTTCATGGGATACGTATTGATACCCAGGACGTTCTCAATCTCTTCCATGAGCTCAAACGGATCGCGAGCCTCGTGATCGAGCTTATTCACAAAGGTGAAGATGGGAATATGGCGCAGCGTACAGACCTTAAAGAGCTTTTTGGTCTGGGCCTCGACGCCCTTAGCGCCGTCGATGACCATGACCGCGGCGTCAGCAGCCATAAGGGTACGGTAGGTATCCTCCGAGAAGTCCTGGTGGCCGGGGGTATCGAGGATGTTGACGCAGGCGCCGTTATAGGTGAACTGCAGAACCGAGGAAGTAACGGAGATACCGCGCTCCTTCTCGATGTCCATCCAGTCCGAGACGGCATGCTTGGCCGAGCTCTTGCCCTTGACCGAGCCGGCGGTCTGAATGCTGCCGGTATAGAGCAGCAGCTTCTCGGTAAGCGTGGTCTTACCGGCGTCCGGGTGGCTGATGATCGCGAATGTGCGGCGCGACGAGATTTCATCCGACAGGCTTGCCATGCGGATCCTTTCTTGCATTGAGTGCATTACGTCGATGTAACCGCACTATTGTAGCCGCGAAATCCCGCTCTAGGGCGCCTATCAGGACAAATTCATCAGTCAGAGCGTGAACGGCTAGTTATCGGAAGTATTCTGCAGCAGACTGTCTCAATCTGTAACAGCAGGCGACCCAAAACGGATCCAGGTGTTACAGATTGAGACAAACGAACTTGTCCGCCGGCACAATCTCAATCTGTAACACCTGACCGCCCAAATTGGGTCTAGCTGTTACAAATCGAGATAAACGGAAAGGCAGGCAGCCAATGTCTCGTTCTGTAACATCTAGCCGCGCAAATCGACTCTTACTGTTACAGATTGAGACAAATAGGCAGGCGGGAAAATAACATCTCAATCTGTAACAGCTGGCGACCAAAAACGGACCCAGATGTTACAGATTGAGATTGTTTTGGAGCAAGCGCGGCGCCGATGGTCTATTCCACATTTAGCTCTTGCATAACTGTGCATAGTGTATATATACTGTGCTTACCGGTTATATACACGTGTAGCCCAACAGCTAAGGAGCCGCTGTGGACATCATCCTATCCAATTCGAGCGATAAGCCCATCTACGAACAGATATCCTCGCAGGTCAAAGCTCAAATCCTTTCGGTCACGCTCACTGCGGGAGCCAAACTCCCCAGCATCCGTGCGCTCGCGAGCGATCTTGGCGTGAGCGTCATTACCACCAAGCGCGCCTACGCCGACCTAGAGCAACTCGGGTTTATCTGCACCGTGCAGGGCAAGGGCTGCTTTGTCGCCGAGGGCAACCAGGAACTCTTGCGCGAAAACCAGCTCTGCCATATCGAAGAGCTACTTGCGAAAGCGGCGAGCCAAGCCGAAACCCTGGGCGTCACGCGCGACAAACTGCACGAGATGCTCGACCTGGTAGCCCCCGAAACCATGCAGTAGCCATCTGAAAGAAAGGCTATACCATGCAAAACCTTTTAGAACTCAAAGGCATCTCACGCCGTGTGAGCGACCGCTTTTCACTACGCGACGTCACGCTCGCTGTGGAGCCCGGCCAGATCGTTGGCTTTGTAGGCGCAAACGGCGCCGGCAAGACAACGACCATTCGCGCCGCGCTCGGGCTTATAAAGCTCGATGCCGGCGAGGTGCACCTGTTTGGGCAGCGCTGTGGCGCCGACGCGCCCGATGAATCGCAACGCCATCTACGCTCCCGCGTCGGTCTTGTCCTGGACACGTGCCCCTTCCCCTCCACGCTCAGGGTGGGCCAGATCGAGTCGCTCGTAGGCCCGACGTACCCCACATGGGACCGCGAAACGTTCGCCGGATTCATCAACCGATTTGGCCTCGATCCCAAGACAAAGGTCAAGGACCTCTCCCGCGGCATGGGCATGAAACTGCAGCTTGCCTGTGCACTCAGCCACAATGCCAAGCTGCTCGTTTTGGACGAAGCCACCGCGGGCCTCGATCCCATGGCACGCGAGGAGCTGCTCGATGAGCTGCTTGCCTTTGTCGCCGACGGCCAGCACAGCGTGCTGCTCTCGAGCCACATTACGTCCGACCTCGATCGTGCCGCCGACCGCATCATCTGCATCGATAACGGTTCGATTGTGTTTGATCTGCCGCGCGAGGACATTACCGACCGCGCCGGCATCGCCCACTGCACCCAAGCACAGGCCGCCGAGCTTATGGCTTGCGTCGAAGGTGCCCGTGCCGCCCACCACGCCTATAGCGTGGACGTGCTCGTGCCCAACCGTCGCGAAACGCTCGAGGCCTTCCCCGAGATTCCCTGCGATCGGGCAACCATTGACGACTATCTGCGCCTCATGCTGAAAGGGGCTTCGAAATGAAACGCGCCTTTATGTCCGAGCTCGCTATCGTTCGCACGCTCGTCCCGAGCATCGCGGGCGTCGGCCTGTTCATATTCGTCGTGCTGACCCTTGCCAACGCATCGGACGGCGATTCCGGCATGAGCGCTGGCGCCTGCGCGGTCAGTGCCATGTCACCCATCATGGTCATGAGCTCGCTGGCCGGCTTCGACAATCAAAACGGTTGGGAGCGCTATCGCGCAACGCTGTCTCTCTCGCGTAAAGACATCATCTGCGCACGCTACCTGAGCGTTATTGTCTTCTCCGCCCTCATGGCATGTGCAGCTACGCTTTTGAGCATCGCCTCCATCCCGCTCTTCAATGGCGCGGGCATTCCTTCGACGGGACAGACGGTCTTTGAAATCGCAATCGCCTCGGCAGCATCGATGCTCATCTCCCTCATGATGGTGTTTTTGGCACAGCCGCTGTTCTTTCGATTTGGACACATGGAGGCGCTGCGCCTATCCGTTGGCCTGTTTGCCATGCTCGGATGCCTTGCCATGGCCACGCTGAGCTCCTCCAACCCCATCAGCAACTGGCTCATGTCGATTGCCGGAGCGAATCCCGATCCCGCCGTTCTGGGCTGTCTGTGTGCAGGCATCGCCGCACTTACCCTCGCGCTATGTGCAATCAGCTGCGCAGTCAGCACCAAGGTCTATCGGGCACGCGACCTGTAATCGACAGCCAAAGGGCTTGGGCTGCACGCCACCTCATTTACTAGATAAGACGAAGCAACAACAACGCCGCCGCCCTTCGAAGCATGCCGTTTAGATCTTGGAAACCAAAGAGAAGTCGACAGCATATCGACAATTCGAGCCTTCACCAAATGGCTCCCCGGAACATAACCCCCGTCTCGCCGCGGCCATATCAAACCTTCATGGTGGGGCGGTATCCTCATGTCCATAAAACTCGCAGGATAAACCCATTATCCAAGGAGGCACCGCACCCGTGTCGTGGGTTGTCGCAGCATTTGCGTCAGCATTCTTTGCCGGCATCACATCCATCTTGGCCAAATGCGGCATCAAGCAGACCGACTCCGATGTCGCGACGGCCATTCGCACCTGCGTGGTGCTCGTTTTCGCCTGGGCAATGGCGGGCATTTCTGGATCCATTGGAACCATTGGCAGCATCGAACCCAGATCCTGGCTCTTTCTCGTCCTCTCGGGACTCGCTACCGGTGCTTCGTGGATCTGTTACTTTAAGGCGTTGAGCATCGGAAATGTCAATAAGGTCGTACCGGTCGACAAGATGAGCACCGTGCTCGCCGCGCTGGTCGCCATCGCGCTTTTTGACGAGACGAGCAACCTTGCGGTTAAGCTCGTGGGAACCGCTGCCATCACCCTCGGCACGTTTTTAATGATCGAGAAGAAGCAGTCCGCCGAACCCGAGCAGCAGCAAGACCGAACCTGGCTCGCTTACGCCCTCGGCGCCGCCGTGTTCGCGGCACTCACCTCCGTCCTCGCCAAGATCGGCATCGAAGGCGTCGAGTCAAACCTGGCCACGGCAATCCGCACCTGCGTGGTACTGGTTATGGCATGGGCAATCGTGGCAGCCAAGGGAAAACTGGAGCAGGTCGCGCACGTTGACCGGCGCGAACTCACATTTCTCGCAACATCGGGCATCGCGACTGGAGCATCGTGGCTGCTCTATTACTATGCCATCGCTGCAGGCCAGGTGAGTGTCGTGGTGCAGATCGACAAACTATCGATTGTCGTATCGGTGCTATTTGCGCGCCTGGCATTCAACGAAAAACTCTCCCGCCGCAGCGCCATCGGTCTCGCCCTCATCGTACTGGGCACCGCCGCGCTTGCAATTTGGAAGTAGCGCCGATACCGAACGAAATCCAGTCCACCCGCAAATCCGTGACACAGCGCCCGCACCGGACTTGAGATGTTTGTACTGACTGCGCGCTACCGTGCTACTTGCGCAGCGGCTTGGGCAGCGGGATGCCGGCGGCGATGACGGCCGCGATAATCATGCAGACGATACCCTTGAGTGGGAAACACATAAGCAGCAGGCCCACAACCATGACAGGCTGGCGCATGACGGCGCCCATCGTCGATGCCGTGCAGACGGCGACGCAAAAGACCGGATCTGCGCCGGTGAGGATGGCAAGGCCATAGCCCAGGCTTACGCCCGAGAAGATAACGGGGAAGAAGTGGCCGCCGCGCCAACCAAGGTTGATGAGGGCGGGCGTCAGCATGGCCTTAACAAGACCGGTCGCGATAAGCACGCCGGCAGGAATGGTCAGATAGGTTTCCATGAGCACGTCGGCCTGGGTCTCGCCAGCAAACATGGTGTAGGGCAGGACCGTGCCGCAGATAGCAAGCGCCAAACCGGCTAGCATGGCCTTGACGACAGGACGCTCCCCTATTGCATGTGACAGTGCCTCGCTCGCATGCTCGGAGACAAAGTACAGCCAACCGCATACGGTGCCGACCAACGCCAGCGGAATGAGCCAGACAAGTTCCAGATTGCCCACCTCGGCGGACTCGAACCTGGGCATGCCCATGCCGCCGCCCACAAGCTGGCCAAGCAGCAGGTAGG
>DYAA01000158.1 GCA_019419405.1 Collinsella sp.
GCCTCATCGAGAGCCGCCCCTACATCAACCTGACGATACAGGCCATGAAGGCCTTTGGCGTCGAGGTCAACGTCGAGCGCATTCCGGCCAAGGACGACCAGCCCGAGGTCACGAACTTCCGCGTGAGCAGCGGCTCGTACCGCACGCCCGGCAGCGTAGCCGTCGAGGGCGACTGGTCCAACGCCGCCTTTTGGCTGTGCGCCGGTGCCATCGGCACCGACTCCATCACCGTCGAGGGCGTGTCGCTGAGCTCCGCACAGGGCGACCGCAACGTGCTTGCCGCGCTTTCGCGCTTTGGCGCCCGCATCGTGCGCTCCACCAACGCCGCCACCGTGCAGTCCGACAAGCTCGCCGGCTTTGAGATGAGCGCGCACGACATCCCCGACCTGGTGCCCGTCATCTCGGCCGTGGCCTCGCTGGCACAGGGCCGCACCTTTATCCGCGATTGCGCCCGCCTGCGCATCAAGGAATCCGACCGCCTGGCAACTACTACCCGCGAGCTCACCGCGCTGGGCGCGCAGGTGCGCATTGCCGGTGATGACCTCATCATCAAGGGTGTCGATGCCTTTACCGGCGGCGAGGTCGATTCGCACAACGACCACCGCATCGCCATGATGGCCGCCATCGCCGCAAGTCGCGCCACCGGCGAGGTCGTGATCCACGGCGCCGAAGCCGTCAACAAGTCCTATCCCGATTTCTTCGACCACTACCGCCTGCTGGGCGGCAAGGTCACGCTCGAGGAGGAATAGCATGTCCTCGACCTTTGGCAACGTTTTACATCTGAGCATCTTTGGCCAGTCGCACTCCCCTGCTATCGGCTGCTCGCTCGATGGCATCCCGGCGGGCATCGCCGTGGACCAGGAAGCGCTGCAGGCCTTTTTGGACCGTCGCGCCCCCGGTCGCGACGAGACCGCGACCAAACGCCGCGAGGCCGACGCCGCCCACATCATCTCCGGTGTTGTCGATGGACATACCACCGGTGCGCCCATCGCCGCGATTATCGAGAACACCAACACGCGCTCCAAGGATTACTCCGAGCTGCGCCGCAAGCCCCGTCCCGGACACGCGGACTTCCCTGCGCGCGTGAAGTATCACAACATGCACGATGTCGTCGGTGGCGGGCATTTCTCCGGCCGCCTAACGGCACCCTTGTGCATCGCCGGCGGCATTGCGCTGCAGGCACTCGAGGCACGCGGCATTCAGGTCATGGCGCACGTCGCGCAGATCGGCGGCATCTCCGACCTGCCGATGGACGACATGGTCTATCGCGAGGCCGACCGCAAGGCGATCCTTACGAACGATCTGCCGTGCATTGACGCCGCCGCCGCCGGCCGCATGCACGAGGAAATCCTAGCCGCGCGCGACGAACTCGACAGCATCGGCGGCATCGTGGAGTGCGGCATTTACGGGCTTCCTGCGGGCATCGGCGACCCCATGTTCGATGGCATCGAGAACCGCATCGCGCAAATCGCGTTTGGCATTCCCGCCGTAAAGGGCGTGGAGTTTGGCATGGGCTTTGCCGTGGCCGCCATGCGTGGCAGCGAGAACAACGATCCGTATCGCATCGATGCCGAGACCGGCGAGATCGAGGTCGAGTCCAACAACGCCGGCGGCATCCTGGGCGGTATTTCGACCGGCGCGCCCGTCATGTGGCGCATGGCCGTAAAGCCGACGCCCTCAATTGGCCGCGAGCAGCAGACGGTGGACATGGACGCTATGGAAAATGCCGAGCTCTCGGTCCACGGCCGCCACGATCCCTGCATCGTCCCCCGAGCCGTCCCCGTAGCCGAGGCAGCCGCCGCCCTTGCCATCTGGGACGCCCTCCTCGAAGACGCCGCCCAGCGCTAACTACCCACCCCTCAACATCCCCCGACACGTGAAAGGGGTCTCCATGGACCTTGCTGACATCCGCCAGGCCATCGATGGCATCGACACCACGCTCCTCAACAGCTTTGTCGAGCGCATGGACATTGCCACCGAGGTCGCCAAGTCAAAAATCGAGATGGGCAAGGCCGTCTTCGACCCCGCCCGTGAGCGCTCCAAGCTCAACAACCTCGCCAGCCGCGCGCCCGAGCGCTACGAGGCGCAGACCATCACCCTGTTCCGTCTCCTCATGAGCATGAGCAAGGCCGAGCAGCAGCGCTACATCAACGAGCTCAAGGGCATCACCGTCTCGCAAAAGGCCCACGCCACGGCTGCAGCCTCCGACACGCCCTTCCCTCAAACGGCCACCGTCGCCTGCCAGGGCGTCGAGGGCGCTTACAGCCAAATCGCCGCGTGCAAGCTCTTCGACGTGCCCGACATCGCGTTTTTCGAGACCTTCGAGGGCGTCATGTGCGCCGTGCGCGACGGCTTCTGCGAGTTTGGCGTGCTGCCCATCGAGAACTCCACCGCCGGCTCGGTCAACGCCGTCTACGACCTGCTCGCCCAGTTCGACTTCCACATCGTGCGCTCGCTGCGCCTCAAGATCGACCACAACCTGCTCGTCAAGCCCTGCACCAAGCTCGCGGACGTGCACGAGGTCTACAGCCACGGCCAAGCCATTGCCCAGTGCGCCGGCTTTATCGAGGCCCACGACCTGCACGCCACCAAGTACCCCAACACGGCCATGTCGGCCGAGATGGTCGCCAGCTCCGAGCGCACCGATGTCGCCGCCATCGCATCGCGCAGCTGCGCGGCGCTCTACGGCCTGGAGGTGCTGGAGCCCAACATTCAGGACTCGGACAACAACTACACGCGCTTTGTCGTCATCAGCCGCGAGCCGCGTGTCTACCCCGGTGCCAACCGCACTTCGCTCATGATCACCACGGCCAATGAGCCGGGCGCCCTCTACCGCGTGCTCGAGCGCTTCTACGCACTCAGCATCAACCTCATCAAGCTCGAGAGCCGTCCCATCCCCGGCCGCGACTTTGAGTTTATGTTCTACTTTGATCTGGACTGCCCCTTTGGCAGCAAGGCCCTCGACGACCTGCTCGATTCCATCGACGACGTGTGCGAGAGCTTCACCTACTTTGGCAGCTACACGGAGGTGCTCTAGATGACCGATACCGCCGCAACCCGTCCCTACGGCGTGCTGGGCCGTGTGCTGGGTCACAGCTACACCCCGACCATCTACAAGGAGCTCGCTGGGCTCGAGTACGTGCGATTTGAGCGCGAGCCCGAGGACCTCGCGGCCTTTATGATGGGCGACGAGTGGGAGGGCACCAACGTGACCATCCCCTACAAGCGCGCCGTCATGGAGTATCTGGACGAGCTGAGCCCGCTCGCCGAGCGCATGGGCAACGTCAACACCATCACACGCCTGCCTGACGGCCGCCTGCGCGGCGATAATACTGACTACTTCGGTTTTCAGTGCCTGGTCGAGGAGCTGGGGGTTGATGTTGCCGGCAAGAAGGTCCTCGTGCTTGGCGCCACCGGTGGTGCCGGCACCACGGCAAGCATGGTGCTCGGCGATCTGGGCGCCACAGTCGTGCCCGTGGGCCGCACGAGCGAGGTCAACTACGGCAACATCGCGCAGCAGTCCGATGCCGCGCTGCTCGTCAACTGCACGCCCGCCGGTATGTTCCCCCACTGCCCCGACGCGCCTTGCACGCTCGAAGGACTCGATGCGCTCGAAGGCGTTATCGACATTGTCTACAACCCCGCCCGCACGGGACTCATGCTCGAGGCCGAGCGCCGCGGTATCCCCTGCATCGGCGGTTTGCTCATGCTTGTGGCCCAGGCGGCGCAAGCCGTCGAGCGCTATACCGGCCAGGTCACCCCGCGTGAGCGCATCCTGGACGTAACGGAGCGCCTGTCACGCCGCGAACAGAACATCGCGCTGATCGGCATGCCGGGCTCGGGCAAGACCCGTGTGGGCGAGCAGATTGCCCTGCTCACGGGACGAGAGCACATCGATCTGGATCGCGCCCTCGAGGAGCGCCTGGGCATGCCCTGCGCCGACTTTATCGTCGAGAGCGGCGAGGCGGCCTTCCGCGAGCAGGAGACGGCGGTGCTGGCCGGCATCTCCAAGTGCAGCGGCCTGGTGCTTTCCACGGGCGGCGGCGTGGTCACGCGCGACGAGAACTACCCGCTACTGCACCAGAACAGCCAGATCGTGATGCTCAACCGCAAGCTCGACGAACTCGCCCACAAGGGACGCCCCATCAC
>DYAA01000159.1 GCA_019419405.1 Collinsella sp.
CCTCCATGGGGCGGCACTCACCCGAGCCGAGCTGCACAAAGTAGAACACGCCGGGCTCGGTAGCCTCGAACGGGCCGTGGAAGTACTCGCCGGAGTGGATGTAGCAGCAGTGCTGCCACTGCATCTCCATGAGCGAGCAGATGGCCATGGCGTAGGTCTGGCTAAAGTTGGGGCCGGAACCCAGGATATAGAAGAACTTGTGCTGCTGGCAGAGCTCGGCAAAACGGGCGCCTAGCTCGGCGTTGACCTTCTCGCGGGCAGCGGGCAGCAGCGCATCCATCTGCTTAAGGCCGGCGTACATGTCGGCGAGTGCCTCGTAGCCCTCCTGCTGGTCGAGCAGCTCGGCAGCCATCAGGGCGCCGATGCCCTGCGGCACCTCGGCCTGCGGCACGCCTTCGCCCCACGGATAGACCCAGGTGGTCCACTTGCCGTTATCAATCTTGGAGCCCTCGCAGTCGGTCATGGCCACGACCTCGGCGCCGGCTGCCAGCGCCATCTCGCAACCGTCGACGACCTCCTGCGTATTGCCGCTGTGGCTGCAGGCGATGACGAGTGACTTCTCGCCAAGACTCTTGGGGGCCATCAGGCAAAACTCGCGCGCCGTGTAAACCGTCGAGGTAAACGTGGTCGCCTCGCGCTTGAGCAGCTCGTTGGCCGGCATCAGGTCGATCATCGAACCGCCGCAGGCAATCCAAAAGACGTTCTCAATCTTGCCCTTGCGCTCGATAATTTCCTGAACCAGATCATGTGCGTTCATGCTGATGCTCCTCCTTGTGGGGCGGCTTTGAACGACGGCAGCTCGTACCTGCTGTCGTTCTATGTTGTCCTATTTATAGCACGCACGACGACGCTCGTGAAGCCATTTCGCCAAACTTGTTCTATGTTGTTCTATCTGTGGATGTTAGATGTCGAACACGTAGCGCGAGCCCACGATCTTTTGGCGCCCGAGCAGCAGGGGGCGCTCGTCTGCATCGGTAAAATACGCCTCCATATAAAAGAGCGGCTCGCCGACCGGCACCTCCAGCAGCGGGGCCACCTGGGCATCGGCAAGCGCGATCTCCACGGTACAGGGGTCGGACTTGAGCGGCGCGCGGCCCGAGTGGTCGGCAACGAGCGCAAAGATCGAGTTATCGGTGAGGTCCTCGGCGGCCAGCGTCTGCAAGTAGGGATGGTCGGCGAGCACAAAGGCGTTGTTCTCAAGCATGACGGGGATGCCGTCGGCCGTGCGCACGCGCTCGACCACGATAAGCTCGCAGCCGGGCTCCACGCCAAAGAACGCCGCATCCTCGTGCGTCGCCGCGACCACCGTGCGCGATACCAGGCGCGCTCCGGGCACCATGTCGTTGGCAGCACAACCCTCAGTAAAGCTCTGGACGTCGCCCTTCTGGCGAATCTTGCGTTTGAGCTTGGGAGCGCATACAAAGGTGCCCCTCCCCTGCTGGCGGTTGAGGTAGCCCGCGCGCGACAGCTCCTCGATGGCACGGCGTACGGTGATGCGCCCCACGCCGTAGGACTTCGCGAGCTCCATCTCGGAAGGAATACGCGAGCCGGCCGCGTACACGCCGCGCGCGATCTCGCCCTTTAGGTCGTCCAT
>DYAA01000016.1 GCA_019419405.1 Collinsella sp.
GCTATGAACCATCCCATGCAGGGTACCGCGGCGGACATCATCAAGATTGCCATGGCCCGCGTAAGCCGCCGCCTGGAAGAAGAGGGCTTTGCCGCCCACATGATCTTGCAGGTGCACGACGAACTGGACTTTGAGTGCCCAGTGGATGAGGTCGAGGCGCTCACCGCGATGGTCCGCGACGTCATGGAGCACGTAGTAGACCTCCGCGTACCGTTAATCGCCGAAGCCAGTACCGGCATAACCTGGGCCGACGCCAAATAGGAAAGCGCTCCGTAAGGCAAGCTCGCCCAAGACGCAAGCCCCCACATACTTAAGATTTGGGACAAACACTACTGATTAATTTGTCCCACAGTAACCAAAACAGAGGGGAGCCCCTTCCAACAAGGAGCTCCCCTCTGCTCAAATCATTTCAGCTAAGTATCTAGACACTCAAGACGCCATCTTGGCGGCAGGAAAGTAAACCTAGGGCCTGGCCGGGCGGCACGGGTTAACTTTTCGTAGATTCCGCACGCAAAGAAAGCCACTTAATGTGGCTTTCGTCTTGCGCAGGACCTGACCGAGCGAAAAGTTATCCCGTGCCGCCCGGCCAGGCCCGATGGGATGGCTACCGAGCCGCCAAGATGGCGTCGATGAGCGTCAGTACGCCCCCGTCGTTGTTGCTCGGAATGCGCCACTTGGCGTGCGCATTCATATGCTCCTCGGCATTGTCCACGATAAAGCTGTGACCGACGCGCTCAAGCATGGGGATGTCGTTGTAGGTATCGCCCACGGCGGCGGCATCGGCGATATCGATGCCGAGCTGCTCGCACAGGTGCGCGACGCCCGAACCCTTGTCGACGCCCAGGTTCATAAAGTCGATCCACTCGCGGCCGGCATTGGTGACATAGAGCTGATCCGAGAACGCGGGGTTATAGGTCTCGCGAAACGCTGGCTCGGCATCGTAGGCGGGGAAGAAGATCGAAATCTTGTTGGACTCGATATCAAGGCCCTCAAAGCTATCGACGTAGTTGATCGTGTTGTAGTACACGCTGATCTCGTCGTGGTACTGATGGTCGCGGGCGAGCACATAGAACTCGTCGTAGCAGCACAAGACGGGAACGGCACGCGGGTCCTCCGAGGCACGGGCGAGCACCTGCTGATACAGCGCCACATCGATGTTGCTCTTATAGATATAGCTGCCGCGATAGATGACGCAGGCTCCGTTGTCGGGACAAAAAGCAAGGCGGTTCTTAATGCTCTCGAACATTTCCTCGAGTTTGGGGGCGGGGCGTCCGCTGGCGGGGCAGAATACAATGCCTGCGTCGGCGAGCTTGTCCAGGCGCTCATCAAGACCCTGCGGCAACACGCGCTTGTCGGTGAGCAGCGTCTTGTCCATGTCGACGGCGAGAATCTTAATGCTTCCGATATTGGTGTCCGATTCGTAAGTTTGCATAAAAGCGCGCCTTTCGTTTCGAAATTGTTTCAGACGTTATAACCATCAACCAGTAACTGAGCGTATTGTCGCAGGAACGGAGCGTATTTGCACCACGCTTCACAAAGTAATGAAAAAACTTTTCAGAAATTTGAATTTGTCGCTTGTGCTGCGGGCACTTTAGCGTAATATAGCGACCATCGAAAACGGAGACGGAAATACAACCGCTTACCGAAGAAAAGGTACCGTTTACGATATTAGAATTGCGCCCGGCGATAGGTGAAAGGAGAGGCAGATGCAGTTCGTAAAGATCATCACCACTGCAGATAATGCCATCCGACGCCAGCGCGCAATTTCCCGACGACGATAACAATCGTCTCTGTTCGTATGGGGTGAAATGCCCCAACAGAGTCATTTTGAGGTCGTTGGGTTTTAGCACGATATAAACGCATGTTTCTAGAGCATGCTGTGCTGCTTTTTGCTATTTAACCTGATATTGCACGGTTTTTTGACCTCGGAATGACTTGCAACTGACCGATGTTCTAACTAGCTACCAAGGGCGAAAGGAAACAGCCATGAGCAAGGAAAAAGTCGTTCTCGCATATTCCGGTGGTCTTGATACATCCGTATGTGTCAAGTGGCTCCAGGACGAGAAGAATCTCGATGTCGTTTGCGTCTGCGGCAACGTGGGCCAGGAGGAGACCGGCTTGGATGCCAAGAAGCAGAAGGCGCTTGACCTGGGCGTTCTCGATTGCCAGGTGCTCGACCTGCGCGACGAGTTCTCCGATGAGTTCCTGACTAAGGCCATCGCCGCAAACTCCATGTACGAGAACAAGTACCCGCTGCTCTCCGCGCTGTCTCGCCCGCTGCTCGCCAAGAAGCTTGTCGAGGTCGCTCACGAGTTTGGCGCGACCTACGTCGCCCACGGCTGCACCGGCAAGGGTAACGACCAGGTTCGTTTTGAGGCTGCCGTCAAGGCCCTCGACCCCGAGCTTAAGGTTATCGCCCCGGTTCGCGAGTGGGATCTGAAGTGCCGTCCCGATGAGGTTGCCTATGCTCACGCCCACAACGTGCCGGTTCCCGAGGGCGCCAACGACAACCCCTATTCCATCGACGACAACCTGTGGGGTCGCGCCATCGAGTGCGGTCACCTGGAGGATCCCTGGAACGAGCCGCTCGACGACGCCTGGGTTATGACCAAGAACCCCGAGGACACGCCGGACACCCCGACCTACACCGAGATTGAGTTTGAGGCGGGCAAGCCCGTCGCCGTCGATGGCAAGAAGATGAAACTCTCCGAGATCGTCATCGCCCTCAACAAGATTTCGGGTGACAACGGCTTTGGCCGTCTCGACCTGGTCGAGGATCGTCTGGTGGGCCTCAAGAGTCGCGAGTGCTACGAGGTTCCTGGCGCCCTGACGCTCATCACCGCCCACAAGGCGCTCGAGGACATCTGCGTCGAGGGCGACCTGCTCAAGACCAAGATTAAGCTCGAGCAGGATTGGGCCACCGCCGTGTACAACGGCCAGTGGTACAGCCCGCTCAAAAACGCGCTCGATGCCTTTATGGCCGACACCCAGAAGTTCGTGACCGGCACCGTCCGTCTGAAGTTCTTTAAGGGCAACTGCCATGTCGTCGGCCGCAAGAGCCCGTTTAGCCTGTATGACTACGGTCTGGCTACCTACGACCGCGACACTACGTTTGACGAGAAGGCCAGCGCCGGCTTTATCGAGATCGATACGCTGTCGCTCAAGACGTGGGCTAAGGTCCAGGGCCCCAGCTCTGCTGCCGCCCAGGCCTAGCGCCTCCTTCCTTTGGTATCCGCGCGGCCCATCCGCGTGATACATAACGGGCGCATGGGGTCCCTACCTTTCGTTATGCTTGCTGACACTTCTTAACATCGGTGGCCCCTACGTTCCGCCCGCATATATGATGCCGCGTCTGCGGCTGAGTCCGAGCCCCGCCGGGGTTGTCCGGCGGGGCTCCTCCTATCAATTTGACGGCCCTGCGCCTATATATATGGGGAGTATCCATTATGTTCAATGCTATCGCGCATGCTTTACTTGCCCTCGCGCCCGAGTTCGATGCTGCAAAGATCGAGGACGTTCCTATGAGCCTAAAGGCCTGGATCGATGGTTCGCAGGGCAACATTCGGAGGGAGACGTTGGGCGCCAAGTGCATGGCGCGTCACTTCTTTGCAAATTAGCTATATGGCCTCGCACATGGTGGGGAATATACAAAACTAGCGGTTGAGAAATCGCTTTAGCGACAGGGCGCATTGCTTTGGGCGCTTGTTTTGGGATTTGATGAAAGGGGACGGTTCCATGGCTCTTTGGGGCGGTCGTTTTGAGGCAGGCGTGGCCGAGGTCACGCAGGAGTTTGGCGCGTCGTTGCCGGTTGACAAACATCTCTATAAGCAGGATATCGCCGGATCTAAGGCACATGCCAAGATGCTGGCGGCCCAGGGCATTATCAGCGCCGAGGACGAGCAGGCGATTGCCGAGGGCCTGACCGGAATCGAACAGGATATCGATGCCGGCAACTTCACCTTTGATATCAACGACGAGGACATTCATATGTCCATCGAAAGCGAGCTGACGCGTCGTATCGGCGAGGCTGGCAAACGCTTGCATACTGGGCGTTCGCGCAACGACCAGGTGTCGACCGATACGCGCCTGGGCGTCAAGGCGCTGGCCAAGGAGCTCATGGAGGCCAATCTTGAGCTGCGCCATGTGCTGGTGGATGCGGCCAAGAAGTACGACAAGGTGATTCTTCCGGGCTACACGCATATGCAGCACGCTCAGCCCGTGCTGCTCTCGCATCATCTGCTGGCGTATTCCTGGATGTTCGCGCGCGACTTTACGCGCCTGAAGGCCGCCTTTGATGCCGCCGACAACTGCCCGCTGGGTGCTGCCGCGCTTGCCGGTACGAGCTATCCGCTCGATCGCCAGATGACGGCTGCCGAACTTGGCTTTGCGGGCGTGATTCCCAACTCGCTCGATGCGGTTTCCGACCGTGATTTCCTGCTCGATCTGCATTACGCCGGATCCGTCATGGCGATGCACCTGTCGCGTCTTTCCGAGGAGATCGTGCTGTGGTCGAGCTCCGAATTTGGCTTTATCACGCTTTCAGACTCCTACTCCACCGGCTCGTCTATCATGCCGCAGAAGAAGAATCCCGACTTTGCCGAGCTTATCCGCGGTAAGAGCGGTCGCGTGTACGGCAACCTGGTGCAGCTGCTGGTAACCATGAAGGGCCTGCCGCTCGCTTATAACAAGGACTTGCAGGAGGACAAGGAGGGCGCGCTCGATACCGCTCACACGCTCATGCAGTGCCTGTCCGTTATGGCCGGAATGATTTCGACCTGGACCGTCAACGAGGATGCCATGGCGCGCGAGTGCGGCGTGGGGCATCTTGCCGCCACCGATGTTGCCGATTACCTGGCTAAGCGTGGTCTGCCGTTCCGTGAGGCACATGCCGTGGTGGGCCATCTGGTCCTGATGTGTGAGAAGCACGGCTGCAATCTTGAGGACCTGCCGTTTGAGGTGTTCCAGGAGGCAAGCCCGCTCTTTGAGCGCGATATTACCGAGGCGCTCGACATCCCGTCGATCGTTGCCGCGCGCACGACCGAGGGCGGCACCGCTCCTGCCGCCGTTGCCGTGCAGTTGGGGCGCGCCGAGACGCAGCTTGCGGCCGATGAGGGCGTGTTTGGCTCGTTGACCAAGGTCGTCGAGATGGGCCACGGAGCTAATTAGCTTATTGGATGCGTCTGTCTGGTGCGTTCATCATATCTTGCCTTTACGGGTGCCTGCTACGGTGGGCGCCCGTTTTGTTATAGAGAAGGAAGGAGCTTGTCGAGAACTTCTGTAGGACCTTTGGACAGGTTGTGAAGGGGGTACGTTCGCGGGTGGCAACCGACCGCCCGCTCTGTTCGATGTGGTTGATGAGCGGTCGGATGGTACTCTAATCGGGCTTCGAAACAGAAGTGACACATATGGAGCGCTTTAATAAATTGCAGCGTTTCAATAAACAGCTTTTTGTTTAACTGCAGCTAAAACTCTGTTACGATGCAGTCCAGGCGGGTGCCGGAATGGGACTTGGGCACGCGCGAACCTACTTGAAAGGCTACCTTATGGCTATCGAGAAGACCTTCATCATGATTAAGCCCGACGCCGTGCGCGATCGCAAGATCGGCGAGATCGTTGCTCGTATTGAGCGTAGCGGCCTTGTCATCGAGCGCATGGAGATGACCACGCTCGAGCGCGCTACCGTCGAGGAGCACTACGCCCATCTGGCCGACAAGCCCTTCTTTGGCGGTCTCTGCGACTTTATGACGAGCGGTCCGGTCGTCAAGATGGTCGTTTCCGGCCTCTCCGCTGTCTCCAAGATGCGCACCCTTATGGGCGCCACCAACCCGCTTGATGCTGCCCCCGGCACCATTCGCGGCGACTTTGCTGTCGATGTCAACGCCAACGTGATCCACGGCTCCGACTGCCTGGAGAACGCCGAGATCGAGATCAAGCGCTTTTTTGGCTAAACCAGCTTTGACTCCTTAAAGCTGTTAGCGTGTGGCTTGGGCGCCGCGGAACTTCATCCGCGGCGCCCTTTTTATTCCAGTAGACTTTTGGTAAACCCCCACAAATCTACTAAAGAGCCCCCGTCCGGATGTTTCTTCCGGGCGGGGGCTGGCGTTAGCGTCGTATGGCTTTGTGAATCTTTAGGCCTCGTCGACGATCTTAAGGCCGCGCGTGTGGTCGATCTCGTTGAGGAGGTTAACGCGACGCTCGTGACGGCCGCCCTCAAACTCGGCGTCGAGCCACTCGTCGACGATCATCTTGGCGAGCTCGGAGCCAACGACGCGGGCGCCAAAGGCGAGCACGTTGGTGTTGTTGTGCATGCGCGAGAGCTTGGCGCTGAAGGGCTCGGAGCACACGACGGCGCGTACGCCCTCGACCTTGTTGGCAGCCAGGCTGATCCCGACGCCGGTGCCGCAGATCAGGATACCCAGGTCAACGTCGCCGTTGGCAACGGCCTTGCCCACTTTGTAACCGGCGATGGGGTAGTCGAAGCTCTCGGAGGTGTCGGTGCCAAAGTTCACGACCTCGCAGCCGCGTTCCTTCAGGTGCTCGGAAATGATGTTCTTGAGCTCGACGGCGGCGTGGTCGTTACCGATACCGATCTTCATGGATGGTTCCTCTCTGGTCTGTGCGGCGCAAATGCTAAAGGTGTTTACCGCGTTCGACTGCATGATAGCGCGACTTTTGCGTAAACGCTCGGGCGTTTTTTGGTCAAACGCTTTAGCAGGCAACAAGACCGGCCTCTCATGAATAATGCCGCCAATTTGTGCTTGAGCGCCGTCCGCCGGAACCGTGGTTGCGGTTTTTGATGCATTGTTATCAAATAAAGGAGCCAACTATTTTGAGAGTCCAGCCCGTTATGCAAGCAGGAGATACCTATGCCTACCGATTCCATCCGTGATGCCGCGTTTTGCGATGTTTTGAACCGCGAGCTTGTCTGTGCACTCGGCTGCACCGAGCCCATTGCCGTTGCCTATGCAGCGGCGCTGGCGAGCCAGACGCTCGGTTGCGAACCCGATCATATGGATGTTGCCTGCTCGGGCAACATTATCAAGAACGTTAAGAGCGTGACCGTGCCCAACTCGGGCGGTATGCACGGTATTGAAGCCGCGGCCGTGCTGGGTGCCGTGGGCGGCGACGCTAAGAGCGCGCTCGAGGTGCTCGAGAGCGTTAACGATGAAGACCGCGCTCGCGTGGCCGAGCTCCTCGCCGACGCCGGCTACTGCGATGTGTCGCTTGTCGAGGGTGTGCCCAACCTCTACATCAAGGTGACTGCGACGTCCGGGGGCCATACCGCGGTCGTCGAGATTACCGATCACCACACTAATGTCACGTGCCATACGCTCGATGGTATTCCGGTATGCGGCAAGTCGGCGGGGGAGTGCGCCGCCTGCGCCGAGCGCGTGGTGGCCGAGCGTGCGGCAGATAACGCCGATACGCCCATGTCCATTGATTCCATCATCGACTTTATCGAGGACGGTGACATTGAGGGCGCCCGCGCTGCCGTTGAGCGTCAGATTGAGCTGAATGGCGCAATCAGTGCCGAGGGCCTTGCGCACGCTTGGGGCGCCGAGGTTGGCCGTACGCTGCTGGGTGCTCGTGCCGATGACGTCGCCTGCCGTGCCCGTGCCCGTGCGGCCGCCGGGTCCGACGCCCGCATGAACGGTTGTGCGCTGCCGGTCGCCATTGTGTGCGGCTCGGGCAATCAGGGCATTACCTGCGCACTGCCCGTCATGGAGTATGCCGAGTACCTGCGCTGCGACCACGAGCGCCTGGTGCGTGCCGTGATGCTGTCCGATCTCATTGCCGTGCATATCAAGAGCTACATTGGTGCGCTCTCGGCGTTTTGCGGCGCTATTTGCGCTGCGTGCGGTGCCGGTGCCGCGATTACCTGGCTGTGCGGTGGCACGCGCGAGCAAATCGGTGCGACGGTCTCCAATACGCTCGGCAATGTGGGCGGCATCGTGTGCGATGGCGCCAAGGCGAGCTGTGCCGCCAAGATCTCGGCTGCCGTCGATGCAGCGATCCTGGGCCATGATATGGCCATGCAGGGTCGCGGCTTCCGCGCCGGCGAGGGCCTGATCCAAGATACCGTTGAGCAGACAATCGCCAGTATGGGCTACGTAGGCCGTGTGGGCATGAAAGATACCGACGTCGAGATCCTCAACATCATGATCGGCAAAACCCAAGTGTGCTAGGACAGTTCGTCGGCTACTTGGTGCTCGTAGAAGGCCTCTACTACGGCGTTAAAGTCGCGGGCGAAGCCTTCCATGGTTCCGCGCCAGGTGACTCGGTTGGGCTTGCCCTGGCCTACATAGGCAGTCTGAATGCCGCAGGCGGGGCTAGGGAAGTCGCGTTTGGGATCGTTGCCCACCATAAGGACCTCGTGCGGTTCGAGCCCCATCACCTGAAGCTGCTCTAGATAGTAGGTGGCATCAGGCTTGCAGCGGGTGGCGTTTCCCATGTGCGTGACGAGCTCAAAGGGGGCGTCGGCCAGGTCGCCCCAACCCATGCGGCACTCGATGGCCCCCTGCGGAAAGCTGGGGTTGGTAAAGAGCGCGCAGCGCAGCCCTGCGCCCTGTACGGCCTGGAGCGCGGCGTGTGCGCCCGGCATGGCATGGGCGTTGATGAGTTCGTCATTCTTGTACGGAAGAACTTCGCGGTCGTAGTAGGTAAACGCCTCGTAGATAAGTGGGTCCGAGAGGCAAATCCCGCATCGGCGCTCGACCTCTTCTTGGTAAAACTCAAGATTGGTGCGGTTGTCCGTGCCGCTGCGGCGATTGGCGTTGAGGTCGACCAGGATGGTGCCGAGGCGTGCCATCGTGCCACCGCGGCTGCGGCGCCCGATATCCGCGAGCATCGAAGAGACATCCTTAAAATAGCGAAGGATGAACGCGTTGAGGTTGATGCTAAGAAGCGTTTCGTCCATATCGAAAACGACTGCTTTGAGCACGCGGGCACCTTTCTCGAAAAATCGATCTAGAATCGTTGGCTCCGGATACTTTACCCCAAAGCCGAATGCCTGGCTGGTTATCGTCAAGTTGCGGAGACGTGTGTTCATAAGATTACGAAAAAGTCTCCACACGAGTAAAAAATCGCAGTTCACGCTTGAAATCGAACTCATTTCCCCGTAACCTATACGAACGTGATTGCATAAGCGTCACATTAGTATCTGTCGGCTCCCGAGTGTTCCTAAACGTTGTGTGCTTGTCGCACCCTTCTGTAGGTCCTAGCAATCGGGGCCCCGTAGTTCGAAAGGGGTCCACCTTTGAGTGAGATTCAGAACTCGTCCATTTTCTCTCTTGACGATGTCAACGAGGAGGAGATGAACAACCTCATCGACGGTACGATTACCGACTTTGATGAGGGCGATCTCGTTAACGGCACTGTCGTTAAGATCGAGCATGACGAGGTGCTCGTTGACATCGGATTCAAGTCCGAGGGCGTTATCCCGGTCCGCGAGCTGTCCATCCGCAAGGACGCTAACCCTGCAGACATCGTTGCACTCGGTGATCCCATCGAGGCTCTGGTTCTCCAGAAGGAGGACAAGGACGGTCGTCTGGTCCTGTCCAAGAAGCGTGCCGAGTACGAGCGTGCTTGGAACCGCATCGAGGAGAAGTTCAACTCCGGCGAGAATGTCGAGGGCGAGGTTATCGAGGTTGTCAAGGGCGGCCTGATCCTCGACATCGGCCTGCGTGGCTTCCTGCCCGCTTCCCTCGTCGACCTCCGTCGCGTCAAGGACCTCACCTCCTACATGGGCACCCGCATCGAGGCTCGCGTCATCGAGATGGACCGCAACCGCAACAACGTCGTCCTCTCCCGTCGCGTCGTGCTCGAGGAGTCCCGTAAGGCCGAGCGTTCCGAGATCCTGTCCAAGCTCAAGTCTGGCATGCGTCTCCAGGGCACCGTTTCCTCCATCGTCGACTTCGGCGCCTTCGTCGACCTCGGCGGTATCGACGGCCTCATCCACATCTCCGAGCTCTCCTGGAACCACGTCAACCATCCTTCCGAGGTTGTCAAGGTCGGCCAGGAGGTCGAGGTCGAGGTTCTCGACGTCGATCTCAACCGCGAGCGCATCTCCCTGGGTCTCAAGCAGACCACCGAGGATCCGTGGCGCGCACTGGTCAAGAAGTACCCCGTCGGCGCTATCGTCGAGGGCACTGTGACCAAGCTTGTCCCGTTCGGCGCTTTCGTCGACCTGGGCGAGGGCATCGAGGGCCTGGTGCACATCTCCGAGATGGCCAACAAGCACGTCGATCAGCCTTCTCAGGTCACCCACGTGGGCGACAAGGTTCAGGTCAAGGTCATGGAGATCGATCTCGACCGTCGTCGTATCTCCCTGTCCATGAAGTCTGCTGCTGAGACTCTGGGCGTCGAGATCGAGGTTACCCCGCTGCCTTCCGAGAAGAAGGACGAGGAGACTGACGCCGAGTAATTCGGTTTGACGATCACTTGTTTTAAGGGATCCGTCCGTAATGGACGGGTCCCTTTTTGCATTTGGCGCCGAGATGCGCAATGCTGCCGGGCTGTCCACAGGCTATTGGATTGTCGGTGCATGAAAAAAGCCGACATCCCGCCTCGGGGAGGAGGCGGGAACACACCGAGTAGACGGAGGGGTGCGGAGCGCGGTCGCGTCTCGACTGACGACGTTGCCCATCGACAGGACCATTGTAGCGCATGGCGGTTCTTGGTTTATCGTGTCGAGCGTTTGCGTTGTGCCATTGCCTGCGGCAACGGTGTGTTACACTTATGCACTGCTGAGTGGGCCAGACGGTCGCGCGATGTGCTGCTTGCAGTACGCGTGAGGAAAGTCCGGGCTCCAGAGGGCGGGATGCCGGCTAACGGCCGGGCGGAGTGATCCGACGGAAAGCGCCGCAGAAAAGAAGACTCCCACCTGCGCCGCAAGGCGTAAAGGGAAAAGCTGAAACGGTGGTGTAAGAGACCACCAGCGTCGTGGCAACACGGCGGCTTGGCAAGCCCCATCCGGAGCAAGCGCGAATAGGAACGCTATGGGCCGGCCCGGTCCGCGTTCGGGTAGCGTGCGTGGAGCTGCACGGTAACGTGCAGACAAGATAAATGACCGTTCACGACAGAACCCGGCTTATCGGCCCACTCGGCACTTTGTTGACGCTGCGAACCCGTCAGCGCGGCAATCTGCCTTTCAAACCTTCGGGCATGACCATAAGGTCAATGCCCTCGGCTTTCAAGGCACCTTGCTCGCGCTGACGGGTTCTCGCTTTCGTTGACGGAATCATCGGCGTTGCCATTCTTTTTACTAGGGTTATCGTATTATTGAGGCTGTTTGTTGCCGCGCTTAGTTTTGTTGAGGGGCTTTGTTGGACAGCTATTTTACTCTGCAATCGAATATTGAGGTTTCGGGCGAGTTTGTGGACCGCAAGAGCCGGTTTATTGCCCAGCTGGTCCATATTGAGTCCGAGGACGAGGCGAATGCCTTTATCGAGATGGTTCGCAAGCGTCATTACGACGCTCGACACAATGTTCCCGCGTGGATTTTGGTCGATGGACGCGAGCGCCAGAGCGATGATGGTGAGCCGAGCCGCACGAGCGGTATGCCGACACTCGAGGTGTTGCGCGGTGCGGAGCTCAAAAATGTTTGCTGCGTAGTGACACGCTATTTTGGTGGTACGTTGTTGGGGCCCGGTGGCTTGGTACGCGCCTATACCGCGGCGACGCAGGCGGCGGTGGCCGCGGCTCAGGAGGCCGGGCAGATCGTCGAGATGACGAGTGTCGTGCCTGTTGACGTGCATGTGGCCTATCCGCAGTATGAGCAGGTGCTTCGCTTGGCCCAGGATTCCGGTGCCAAGGTTTCGGATACCGAGTACGCGGATGCCGTGACACTTCATTTGGTGTTTAAGGCGGGGGAGCAGGGGTCGTTTTGCGCTAAGATGCGCGAGCTTATGGCGGGGCGCGAGGAGATTGAGGTCAGCACTCCCGAATTTGCCGAGTTCTAACGGCGACGGTCGGCGTGCTTTTGGACGGATCCCAAGCACACCGACCGTCGTTTTATGTCGCTGCCGTTTACTCGGCGAGCTGCTTTAGTACATCACAGGCGATTTCGACGGCATCGTCGATGCAACCGGGACAGCTGCGGAGCGGACCCTTGTCCGATCCGATGCCCTTGAGCGTGCCGCAGACGGTCGTCGTGTTCTTCTCGCCAAAGCGCTTGGCAATCTCGCGCGACAGTTTGTAGGTCTGGCCCTTGGTCTTGGGGTTTTCCATGCCATCGCTCATTACAAAGCCCATGATGGCCACGGCGCCCGAGATGGCACCGCAAGTTTCGGTCATGCCGCCCATGCCGGCGCCAAAGCCCTCGGTGAGGGTAAAGGCGACCTGGGGGTCGAGCCCGACGGCGGGCGCGAGCGTGCAGGCGACGGCCTGCGCGCAGTTAAAGCCGCGGGCGTGGTATTCGGCAGCCTGAGCCTGGCAGGTGGCAGTGTTGAGCTGAGTGGTATCAATCTGCTTCATCGGTGTCTCCT
>DYAA01000160.1 GCA_019419405.1 Collinsella sp.
CGACTGATACGATGTTCGCAGACACGGCCCGTGCCCCCTTCGTCGGTGATTTGTTGTTTAGTCGCTAGAAATCATATGACGGGGCGCGGGCCGTGTTCCGCTATGCGGTTGTCAATTTGCGAAAGAAATTATGCGTCACCAGATTCTATCGAGGTATTAGAGCTCCGGAGCTCCAGATTAAATATTCGAGATTAAATGTACAGCGATTAAGGGCGATTCACGGTAACATGCCGTGAATCGCCCTGTTCGATTTGCTCTTGTTTGCGATAACCCGCTTTGTCTACTCCTCCGTCGGCTCCACACCGAGCTCGTTGCGCACCAGCTCAAATGCCGCGGCGATGGCCTTGTCCATGTCGTAGTATTTGTAGCCGCCCAGGCGACCGGCGAAGATCACGTCGCCTTCCTGTGCCGCTAGCTCCTCGTACTGCTTGTAGAGGGCCTCGTTCTTGGCGTCGTTGATGGGGTAGTAGGGCTCGTCGCCGGGCTTCCAGTCCGCCGGGTACTCGCGCGTGATGACGGTCTTGTCCTGCGTGCCGAACTCGAAGTGCTTGTGCTCGATGATGCGGGTGTAGGGGACCTCGCGCTCGGTGTAGTTGACCACGGCCACGCCCTGGTGGTCCTGCTCGTCGAGCGTCACGGTCTCAAAGCGCAGGCTGCGGTACTCCAGCGTGCCCAGCTTAAAGTCGTAGAACGCGTCGATGGGGCCGCAGTAGATCGTCTTGGCGGCGATATCGGGCTCGGCGGCGATCAGCTCCTTGTACTCCACGCCGCAGCGCACCTCGACGCCCTCGAGCATGTTGGCGACCATCTTGGTGTAGCCGCCCATGGGGATGCCCTGGTAGCGGTCGTTGAAGTAGTTGTTGTCGTAGGTGAAGCGGCAGGGGAGGCGCTTGATGATGCTCGCGGGCAGGTCGCGGCAGTCGCGGCCCCACTGCTTCTCGGTGTAGCCCTTCACGAGCGTCTCGAAGATGTCGCGGCCGACGAGCGACAGCGCCTGCTCCTCGAGGTTCTGCGGCTCGCCGATGTTCTCGGCGGCCACCTGCTCGGCGATCTTGGCCTTGGCATCGGCCGGCGCGACGACGCCCGGCCACATCTTGGCGAAGGTGTTCATGTTGAAGGGCATGTTGTACATGTCGCCATGGAAGTTGGCTACCGGCGAGTTGACGTAGTTGTTGAACTCGGCGAAGCGGTTGACGTAGTCCCAGACGTCCCTCATGGAGGTGTGGAAGATATGCGCGCCGTAGCGGTGGACCTGGATGCCCTCGACGTCCTCGGTGTAGACGTTGCCGGCGATGTGGTCGCGGCGATCGATGACCAGGACCGACTTGCCGGCGCGCCTGGCGGCATTGGCAAAGACGGCGCCAGAGAGGCCGGCGCCGACGACGAGGTAATCGTACTGGGACATGGATGTGCTCCTTTGTATGTAATCAAACAGTTACTTAAGATTTGGGACAAATAAACCTGATGATTCTGTTCCAAGGATTAGTGTACCAGGCGTGTTGTAGGCTTTCTTTCAGCGGCTTCAGCTCATGTGCATAGCCCCGGTTTCTAGATGATTTAAAGAATCTGCTAATTCGTCTTCAAACACTCCGGTAAGACTTTCGATACGGCATTCATTGCCTGCGGCTTTAGGTACTGCTCGTTGAGTCGCGCCTTTTTGTAAGCGTAGCGAGTGTCTGCTGAGTATTTGACCAGCACATCGGTGAAGAACCGCTCCCAGCTTAAATAATCGCGACTTTCGATATAGCTTGAGGGGTCCTCGAGGATTTTGGGAATGTCGCTGCTGGGTATGAGCTCGGAGCGCAGGAGTGTCCACTCAAACGATTCCGGGAGGAATAGGCGAACGTTCTTGTAAACGCGCTGTCCGAGCACTTTTTCGATGTAGGGACCAAACGCTGCGCCGTCTCCTATGGCAAGAACGTTTTGCTCGGGGCATTCGTGAATCGTACGTTTTAGATTCGCAACGCCGGTGGCCGTATAGCAGGGGATTCCGAGCCGTTTGCAAAGAGCGTTGTAAAAGTGATAACCAGACTTGCTGTCCTCCACAACCACGGCATCGGGTATTTCGAATCCAACATTTAGGTCCTGATATAGCATGCTTGCCGTGTGGCTGTATATCGGTTTTGTTACCGAGTAGAAGCGTTTATCGCTCTTTCGGCCATTGATTGTTTTACTCGTGGTGTTTACCAGCTTTAGGATTTCGTCGACACTGTAGGGGAGTTCGCTGGCGTCTCGACGAGATATCAGGACAAAATAGTTGGATGAGCCGTTTACGGCTTTGGCGAAGTCCTTTGAGTAGATAAACTCGTTGCCCTCATCTAGAAAGACGATTGAATCTTCGATGATCGACAGCTCGCGCTCCCAGCGTCTGCCGGAAAGCGTTTCGCAAGGCACGTCGGAGCTAAGTGCAACGCCGCTTTCCGGTCCTCGGTCGTTGTAGTCGCGAATCATCGAGATGAGCGTCGTTTTGCCCGTGCCGCTGTTGCCACGGATGAAGGAAATATTGCGTTTAAAGGTGAGCGTGTATTTGACTTTTGCGCGCTCCACGACAACAGTGTGTGTTCCCTTCATTACTCATCAACATCCAAAAAGTCATTCGTGGCGCCGACAAACTCCTGCATGTTTCTAACGATGCGGCCATCGTTATTAATGCGAATCTCAAAATGCCTCCAGGGGAATTTCATGATGTGGTAAAGGGTTACCAGCACATCCTGTTCTTTGCCAATTTTGAGCAGCCAGCGGGCGCAGTTATCTCCGCAAGTGGATGCATTGAACACCATGTTTGGGAGATTGCGCACCAGAAGTAGCGTTTTAACGCCGCCGGAAAGCTCGAGGGGCGTAATCGAACCGAGCTGTTTGCTGATGATGTTGTGGGGGCCGATGAGCTCTGAACCGTCAACGCCTTTAATCATCTGCGCTGCCATAGGGTCCTCGAACCAGGAATCCAGGTATGAGTTCCTAAAATAGGTTTCGGTATCGTAGATGGAACGGGGGTAATCTCCCAGATGGATGCTTAACATGAGCGTCTCCAGACGTTTTGTGACTGCAACGATTATATGCCAGTAATAAAGTGCCGCCAGTAGTGAGGTTGCTGCTGGCGGCACTGGCATTATTGGCGTGCGAATCGCGTTGATGGATTTGCTCGCGAGGCTACTTTTCGAGACGCTCTTTCAGCAGCTCTAACGCGTGAGCGTAGCCTTGGAGGCCTTCGCCGGTGATGGTGGCGAAGCAGGCCAGGCGGGCGTAGCTCACCTGACGGAAGTCCTCGCGGGTCTCGACGGCGCTGATGTGGACCTCGACGGCAGGGATGGCGACGGCCTTGAGGGCGTCGAGGATCGCGACGCTCGTGTGCGTGTATGCCGCCGGGTTGATGACGATGCCGTCGACCTTCCCGTAAGCCTCCTGAATCTTGTCGACGATGCTGCCCTCGTGGTTGGACTGGAAGACCTCGACCTCGTCGAAGCCCTGTGCGGCGCCCGCTTCCTGGCAGATCTGCACTAAACGGTCGTAGTTGTCGCTGCCATAGATGCCCGGCTCGCGAATGCCGAGCATGTTGAGGTTGGGGCCGTTGATGACGAGTGCTTTCATGGTTGCTTCCTTTGCGATTGGAAAACCACCACAAAGTTGCCTGTCCCCTTTGTGGTGGTTTTGATTAGAGAGCGGGTGGGAGGGTGTCGAGGAGGGTTTGGGCGGTGTTGGCGGCGCAGTCGCGCGAGTCGATGATGTAGTCGGCCCAGGCGCGGTAGCGCGGCATGCGC
>DYAA01000161.1 GCA_019419405.1 Collinsella sp.
CGTCATGGTCGTGGGCGCCATGTGCAAGGACATGTTCTGGGCCAGCATCCCGGTGGCCATCGGCTCGGGCGAGGACGCCCAGACCCTCCAGGACATCCTGGACGGCATCATGCCCGGCATGCTCGGCATGATCGCCTTCTGGCTGTACTACTGGCTGCTGTCCAAGAAGATCAACCCCATGGTGCTGATCGTTGCCACCATGGTCGTGGGCATCATCGGCGCGTTCTTCGGCGTGCTGGCGTAGGCTCCTGCGTTCTATTCTGCCCCCAAGGGAAACGGCGACCCATTGCGGTCGCCGTTTTTTATTACCGAAAGCTAGCCGGAGGTGCTTCGTGATTCGATCTGACAATCCATCCGATAATGGCGTGAGCGGGGCGATGTATCTATTTGGCACGGCGCTCTTGTGGAGTTTTATCGGCATCCTCGTTCGCGCCAATTCGCAGTCAGCTCTTTTGATCGGTGCCGTTACGGCAATATTTATGGCGCTCTTTATCCTGCTCGTCGGTAGGCCCGTCCTCCGCGTCAGCCGTCTTATTGTCCTTGTGGCCGTCTGCAACTTCGTGACGGGCACCACGTTTAACTTTGCCAACCAGCTCACGACGGTCGGCAACGCGATCGTCCTGCAGTACACCTCGATGATTTTTGTTATCGTGTATCAGTCGCTCGCAACTCGCACGTTGCCCTCGCCTGCGAAGATTGCCTCCGTGTTGGTTGCTTTTACGGGTATGGGACTTTTCTTTTTAGGCGATTTGAGCGCCGAGGGCATGCTCGGCAACCTGCTTGCCGTCATTTCGGGAGCCACCTTTGGGCTGTGTTTCTTTTTGAACTCTCGCCCCGATGCGTCGCCCATGGTGTCCTCGCTCATCTCCTGCGGTATCTCGATGCTGCCGATCGTCTATTTTGCCGGCGCCCTAGACTCCGTGAGGCCATTTGAGTGGGGGCTCATGCTGGTGCATGGCCTTTTTTGCAGTGGCCTTGCGAGCGTGCTGTATGCCAAGGGGATCGCGCGAACCAACGCGTTTGCGGCCAACTTGGTTTGCATGAGCGAGGTCGTGCTCGCTCCCTGCTGGTCGGCGCTCTTCTTTGGCGAGGTCTTTCGCTGGAACGAGTTTTTGGGCGCGGCGATTATCGTTTTGGTGATTGTGGCCAACTTGGCATCTGATGCCTTTGGCGATGGCTTTCTGGTGGCGCTTGTCCGCCATCGAAACAAAGAGCGCGCCTGATGAGATACGTCTGCCGTTTACGGTAAAAAACACCCCGCTGAGCGAGTGGTATTAAATAGCAAGAACC
>DYAA01000162.1 GCA_019419405.1 Collinsella sp.
GTTTCCCACCGGTCGAAGGGGTGGGCTGAGCGGGCGGGGCGACCTGCGCCATCCCGCCCGCGCCTTAGGGCTTCAGGGCCTTAGGCCTTCTTGCGACGATAGATCACATAGGCGCAGACACCGATGATGACGACGGCACCAACAGCCATGGCGGCCATGTTGTTGCCCTCGGACTTCTCCTCGGTTGCCTTTTCCTTAACCTCGGGCTCGGCAACGTCTTCATCGGAGAGGGCCTCGTCGGCGTAGGTGATGGACTCGACCAGGCAGTCGTTGTCGGCATCGTAGTCACTCGGGACGAACTTCTCGGAGAAGTCGCCCTTCTTGAGGTAATCGCGCATCTCCTCGAGCATGGCCTTGCACTTGACGTAGGTGTTCTTGGTCGCGGCCTTGCCAGCCTTGTTGGCCAGGGCGGTGCGGGCCTCGGTGCCCTCGGCAGCCTGCATGGCCTCGTCGACGGTCAGGTTCTGCTCGATGAGCTCCTTCTGCAGAGCGTCGAGATAGGCGCGGACGCCGGTGGCGCAGTTGTCGCGGTTCTCCTCGGCGAGCGTGTTGATGTCCATGAGGACGTAATTGATGGAGTTCTTGGGCTCCTCGTTGTTCACGACGTCTTCCTCTTCACAGTGATCGAAGGAGACATCCTGATCGCTGAAGTAGGGGCTGACCTCGGTGAGCAGTGCGGAGTAGAAGGGAATAGCGACGGAGAACTCGGCGTTGGAGAGCATCTCCCACTGGATGGTCGCGATCTCGGGGTCCATGCCCTGACGGATCTGGAAGGTGTGGATCTCGGTGTTGCGGTTGGAGCCGATGGCATAGGCACCGTCGGTGTTGGCGTTGAGGCCGGCGACATTCTCGCCACGAGTGGCAAAGCTGCGGATCATCTCAAAGGTGTTCCAGTCGGACTTGCCGGGCTGGAAGAACAGCGGCTGCATCTCGTGGACCAGGGCGCCGGTCGTGGCACGAGCATCTTCGCGCTCGTCCTTAACGATCTCGTAGTCGGTGCCCTCGGCAAGCGGAGCCATGAAATAATCGCGGCCCTGGATATAGCGAGACCAAGAATGCATGGCCTTATCGCTAATTTCCTCACCGTAGGTCTGGGCAACGTCGAACTGGCCGTCCTCGAAGTACTTGGCAAAGCCCTTTTCTTCGGGCATGGTCTGAATGTCCTTGGAGTGGAGGCAGTTCTCGGTGTCGTCGAGGTTGACCTTGTAGTTAAGGTTGCCGATGTTGGGGTTGACCGAGGCGATGTCGTCGGTGAGCTTCATGGCAATCCACTGATGGCCAGAAAGTCCGGCGAACAGCCAGGTCTCGTTGTTGTCGGCGATGATGACCTGGTCGTTGGTGCAGATGCCCTGCTCGTCGACCAGGCTACCGAGGAGCTCGACGCCCTCGCGGGCCGTGGCGCTCTCGCCCAGGATGACGCTGGCGTAGTTGTACTCACCGATGCCGGTCTCCTCGGTAACGGGGTCGGCCTCCTCGGCCTTCTCGTTGTAGGAGGTGCTCAGCGTGGCAGAGCAGGAGACGCCCTTCTCGTTGATGCCAGCCTCGGAATAAGCGTCATAGCGATCTTCCCACTGAGAGGGGTTGTCGCGAACGAAGGTGTAGCGGTAGGTCGCGCCCTTGGACTTGTACTCAAAGCCGGATTCGAGCGAGCTATACTCGCTGCCGTCCTTGTGCGCAGGCTCAATGCCAAAGTGCTTGATATAGCGCGTGCTAAAGTCCTCTGCGCGGCCGTAGTACGTGTTGCCGTCCGCCGTGAGCTTGCTGCCCATGTAGATCTGGGTGCAGGCGAGCGCCGAAGTCGGCATGGCCATAATGGCCGCAGCTCCGAATGCAAGGCCGCAGCCGAGCTTCTTGAGCGTGTTGACGGGATGAGTAAACCTCATAATCCCTCCCAACTGTTGAGACCCCGCAAAGCTATGTGGAATCTCAGCTAATAAATACATCTATTAGCCTATAGGAAGTCTAACGAGTATTCATCTATTTCGATGAAATACTCGATGAGCGTCCTAAAATATGCGATGAGCGGATAAGAATACTCATTATGTAGCTTTACTTAAATAAAGACACCCTGCAATTACTGTACCTGAATAAAGCGTCTTGCGCGGGGCGCAAAGAAAAATCCCCCGCTGTTTGGCAAATGCATAAACAACGGGGGAGACGATGATTGAATGAATATCATACCAATGTGGAATTACTTCTTCCGGCGGTGGATAACGTTAATCGCATAGCCGATGAGCATGGCCAAAACGATGACGATAAAGCCGAGCAGGGGATTGTCGTTCATGGGATCCTCCTATTTTCCGAGTGGGGAGAATTCGTCGACGATGAGGTCGAGGCATTGCGGAAGTGCGCGGGCTCCAAAGACGCCCGAGTTGCTGGAGATGATTTCGCCATCGAACTGCATGCCCAGCGACGGGGTGCAGGTGATCTTGGCTTCTTTGGTCTGGATGATCTTGAACTGCGGACGGCCGAGCACCTTGCCGGCGGGGTCGAGTGCGGCGGTGATCACGGTCGGGAGGAGCTGCACGGTTTTTACGGGCTCGATGACTGCGATATCGACCATGCCGTCGTTCATGCGACAGTCGGGGAACAGGTTGATGTCGTTTTGGATGACCGAGGTGTTGCCGGCCATGCAGCAGATGCCATCGAGCTCCTCGACAATGCCGTCATGTTCAATCGTAAAGTGCGCCACCGTGGGGTTGGGCGTAGCGAGCGCGGATAGGAAGTAGGCGATCTCGCCGATGTCGTTTTTGGTGGGGGCGGCCTTCATCATGATCTCGGCGTCGTAGCCCGATCCGGCGATGATAATAAAGCCGTGGCGCTTTTCGTTGCCGTTCTCGTCGAGCCAAAAGAGCTCGCCCATATCCGCCTTGACGGTGCGGCCGACGCGGCAGGCCTTGGCGAGCGCCGCGGCCTCGGGGGCATTGCCGATGTTGTTGAAGAACAGGCAGGCCGTGCCGGAGGGGAAGACGAGCGTGGGGGCGCCGCATCCGCGCATCTGGTCGAGCACGTTGGAGACGGTGCCGTCGCCGCCCGAAATCACCACGCGATCAAACTCGCGCACGTCTGCCACGGCGTCCTCGGGTTCCATGCCATCGCCGATAAAACGCATCACGACCTCGTCGCCGCCCTGCGCGAGGGCGTGCGTGAACGCGTAGATTTCATCTGAGCTGGGGCCCGATGCCGGGTTGTGGATGATAAGGCAGCGCATACTTACGTTCCCGTTCTGTGACTAACCGAGTATAGTTGTAGGGCAATGCCGATATCCTACCCGTGTTTTTCGGGCCTAACCTTATTCGATGGGTTGATATGTACATTTCCACACATCAGGCTCTACTCGACTTTTGCCAGCGCGCCCGTGAGTTTGACGCGATTGCCGTCGATACCGAGTTTTTGCGCGAGCGCACGTTCCATCCGCGCTTGTGCCTGGTTCAGATTGCCACCCCTGCCGAGAGCGTCGCGGTCGATCCTCTGGTAATCGACGACCTATCGCCGCTGGCCGAGCTTATGGCCGACGAGAGCGTGACCAAGGTCTTCCACGCCTGCTCACAGGATATGGAGGTCATGCTCCACACCGTGGGCGCGCTGCCGCGTCCGATTTTTGACACGCAGGTCGCCGCCGCCTTTTTGGGCGAGCGCCAGCAGATTTCCTACGGTGCGCTCGTGCAGACGTTTTGCGGCGTTTCATTGCCTAAGACCGAGTCGCTGACCGACTGGTCGCGCCGCCCGCTGACCGATAAGCAGATTGAGTACGCGATCGATGACGTCAAGTATCTGATCGTTGCCTATACCGAGATGATGAGCCGCCTGCGCGAGCTGGGCCGTGTGGACTGGGTACTCGATGAGCTGCGCCCGCTGGCCGATGAGTCGCACTACCGCGCCGACCGCCACGAAGCGTTCCGCAAGGTCAAGCGCATCAACTCGTGCAGCCGCCATCAGTTGGGCATTGCGCGCGAGCTTGCCGCCTGGCGTGAGGATCGGGCCGAGCGTCGCAATATCCCGCGCAAGTGGGTTATGTCCGACGATACGCTGCTGGCGCTCGTCAAGCGCAATCCCGTGCGTGTTGAGGAGTTCCGCAGCATCCGCGGTACCGACCAGCTGGGGGAGCGCGACGTGGACGGCGCGCTCATGGCCATCAAGCGCGGTGCGAGCTGTCCACACGATCGCCTGCCGCTCTTGGTGCGCGGGCATCGCCAGATCTCTCCGGAGTTGGAGAGCGTGACCGACCTTATGTATGCGCTTATTCGCCTGGTTGCCGAGCGCTCGGGCGTGGCGACCTCGGTCATTGCCTCGCGCGATGACCTGGCCGACTACATTGAGCATCCCGAGCAGAGCCGCCTGCGCGAAGGTTGGCGTTTTGAGCTTGTGGGCTCGCGCCTGGACGATTTGCTCTCGGGCAACATGGGACTCACCGTGAAGGACGGCAAAATCGAGCTCCTGTAGGGAAGCCTAGCCGCTTGAGTGGGTAGAATGCCTTCAACGTGTAACTCGATTCGGAGGAATTCGCATGCCCTATTACTATGGATACGGCTTTGGCATCGACCCGCTGTACCTGCTGGTTGTCCTTGTTTGTACGGTGCTCGGTCTTGCCGCGCAGAGCTATATCAACTCGACGTACAAAACCTGGTCCAAGGTTCGCTCGGACGGCGACATGGGCGCTACGGTCGCGCGCCGCATGCTCGACGCTAACGGTTGCAGTGCCGTGGGCATCAAGGGTGTCGCCGGTGAGCTCACCGACCATTACAACCCGCAGGATAACAACCTGTATCTCTCGGAAGCCAACCGCTCGGGCGGATCGGTCGCAAGCGTTGCCGTGGCCTGCCACGAGGCGGGCCATGCCGCCCAGCGTCAAAGTGGTTATGCCATGATGAAGGTGCGCACCGCCCTGGTCCCGGTCGTCAACTTTACCCAGAACACCTGGACCATCGTGCTACTCATGGGCCTGTTTATGAACATTGCGGGACTCACGACCCTCGCGCTGGTCTTCTTCTCGTTTAGTGTGTTGTTCCAGTTGGTTACGCTGCCGGTCGAGATCGATGCCAGCCGCCGCGCCGTGGCGTACATCGAGCAGTCGGGCATGAGCTCCAAGCAGGTCAATGGTGCCAAGAAGGTCCTGGCGGCAGCCGCGCTTACCTACGTTGCTGCAGCGCTCACTTCGATCATTCAGCTGCTCTACCTGATGGCTCGCTACAACAGAAACTCCAACCGATAACAAATTGGCTTGACAGGCGCCGCGGAGATTTGTGTCCCCGCGGCGCTGTACTATGTGTTGGACTTGAATTCGCGCAGGGCCGGAGCCCTTGTGCACGATGACGAAAGGAGGCTGCGTGGCAGGCTGGAATCTGACCGGCAATGCCGTTTCCGCCGAGTTCGACGGTTCGGACGAGCAGGAGCGCAAAGAGCTCAGCGTGAGCCAGGCGGTGGAGATCGCCGCTGGTGCGCTCGATGCTATTCCGCAGCTGAGCGTCCTGGGCGAGGTCACGGGCTTCCGTGGCCCCAATGCCCGAAGCGGTCACTGCTACTTCCAGATTAAGGACGACTCGGCAGCCGTTGACTGCATCATCTGGAAGGGCGCCTATCTCAAGCGCACCTTCGATTTGCGCGACGGTATGCAGGTGAGCTTTAAGGGCAGCTTCAATCTCTACAAGCCTACGGGTCGCATGAGCTTCGTTGCCCGCTCGTTCTCGCTGGCGGGGGAGGGTCTGCTGCGTCAACAAGTGGCGCAACTGGCCGAAAAGCTACGCCGCGAGGGCCTGGTGGACGAAGCGCGCAAGCGCCGCATTCCGGTGTTCTGCTCCCGCGTGGCGGTTGTCACCTCGCTTTCGGGTGCCGTAATCGACGACGTCAAGCGCACATTGCGTCGTCGCAACCCGCTCGTCGAGCTCGTCTGCGTGGGCGCCAAGGTTCAAGGCGAGGGTGCGCCGGCCGAGCTCATTGAGGGCCTGCGCCGCGCCGCTTCCATTGCGCCGGCACCCGATTGCATCTTGCTGGTGCGCGGCGGTGGCTCCTTCGAGGACCTCATGACCTTTAACGACGAGGAGCTTGCCCGTGCGGTGGCAGCCTGTCCCGTGCCTGTGGTGACGGGCATTGGGCATGAGCCCGATACCTCGATTTGCGACATGGTGAGCGACCGACGCGCCTCCACGCCCACGGCGGCGGCAGAATCGGTGGCGCCGGCTATGACGGAGTTGGCCGATGTGCTCGAGGCGCGCCATCAGCGTCTGGGTGCCGCGATGGCATCGATGATTGGGTCGGCCCAGGT
>DYAA01000163.1 GCA_019419405.1 Collinsella sp.
TATATCCACCGCCCGGATTGGTAAACGAGGCAAAGGCGAGCACGGCCATGTCGCAGAACTGCGCATAGCCGCGACCGTTATCGAGGATTGCCTGCGTGGCGGAGGCATCAAGCACAGTGACCTCGGGCAGGACCGGAGCGGGCTCCTCAGCAGGCGCGGACTCAGCTTCGGCGATTTCCTCGGCAGGCTCCTCGACGGGCTCGGGCGCCGCCTCGGTCTCGGGCGCTGCCTCGACCTCGGCAGTCTCCGCGTTCTCGACGTCCTCGGCGACCTGCTCTTCGGGGGCCACAGCACTCTGAACCTTGGCCTTCATCGCCGCGACAAAGCCGGCAGGCATACCGTCGAATTCGCGAACGCCGGCAAGCGAGCGCTCGATATCCTTGGCACACGCCTCGGACACAGTTGCCACGTGACGCTCGGCGGCCTTGGCGCGGGCCTCGCGCTTGGGGTTGGGCTGTCCCGCGCGGTTGGGCCTGCGGTTACGGTTCCTGTTGTCGACGTCTGCCATACGTGGCCACCTTTCCTGTCGCTGCCGCTATCGGCTTTTTCCCATCCATGATACCCCGCCGCGCACAAAAAAGACGGCCCCGCAGGACCGCCTTTCGCATCGTTTTACCGCGTCCGACAAGAAACGCTGCAATCCCCCGCGCTAGTCGCGACGACCGAGGATGTTCAGGATGCGCAGGAACACGTTGATAATGTCCACGAACAGGTTGGACGCCATGAGCACCGCATTGGGCAGCGTGGGTGGCACCGTCGTGGCAACATAGGTGTCGTAACCAATAAAGCCGGCGAACACCACGATCACGATCAGGTCGGTGATGGTCTGCGAGACGCCCATGAACATCAGCACGATCTCAACCAGAATAGTGGCGAGCAGAATGCCAAAACCGATGCCATATACGCGCTGGAAAAACTTGGGGAACGTCACGCCCAAGGCGCCAAAGACAAAGGTGATGGCGGCCGTGGCGATAAAGGCAGTGTTGATGGTGGGCAGGTCGTAGTTGGCAAGGCCAAACGACGCGGTCAGGCCAAAGGTACTCGCAAAGATTACGTAGCCCACAAGGGACAGGCCCACGGACTGCTTGCTGGCGGCAGCTGACATCATGACGATGCCGACAATGGTCAGGATAAACGAGCCAAAAACCAGCGGCAGGGCGGCCCCGCTCATCATCATGCGCGCAAACGACATGGTGCTCGTAAAGTAGGCGCCGGCGCCCATGGCGCAAAAGCCCAAGAAGATCAGGGCAGACATGGCGAGATTGTACGCGCGCGGCGACATCTCCTTGGCGCGGCTTGCGCCGGTCTCGACGGGGCCGTTCTGATAGCCCTGGATATCGTTCATAGCTTCGTCCTTTCAAAAAGCGCCGCGAATGACGGCGCAGCAGATGACAAGATTCCTACCATTGTACCCGAACGCCGTGCGTCCCTACCTACGGCGCTCGCCCTCGAGCGTGCGGTCAAACGCCCAGACCCACCAACGCATCACGTGGGCCTGCGAGCCGTCCGGCCGTTCGCGCGCCTGGTCCTCCAGATACAACTCGGTCGCATGCCCGCCAAAACGAACTTTATACGTTGCCGTACGAACACCGTGGACCGTTAAGCCAAAGCCCGTGGACGAGACAATCTCGTCAATCGTAAAGCAGCGACCGTCGACCCAGCAGACGGTGACCGGCACGACTTGTCCGCCCGCGAGGATGCGGGCCACGACGTCCACATACTGCTTGTGCACGCGCCGAGTTTTGCCATCTGTCTGTCGATATTCCATGCTCCTATTATCGAACGCATGTTTGTATATTGTAAAGCGAACAGGCTGTGGTTTTGGCGTGTCGGACCGCATGTGCACGTCCGCACGACGTGTTAGCAAAAAGAACACCCGCGGTCAACAGGGCTAATATTCAATGATAGTGCCAAAAAATTCACTTCTCCCATCAGAACTCGGTAAAGAAGCCCACAGGAGGTGATACGATTTATCATGTTTTTGTAACGTGTCTGCAAACTTCGAGAAAGCCCATACATGGACGTAACGTTCTCAACCTTCCTCGGCCAACTTGTGTCGAACCCAGTCCTTGCCGTCACCGTGATCCTCGCACTCGGCGCCATCTTCGTCAACGGATGGACCGACGCGCCCAACGCCATCGCGACCTGCGTCACCACGCGTTGTATGCCCGCCCGCGCCGCCATTCTCATGAGTGCCGCATTCAACTTCTTGGGCGTGCTCATCATGACGCACTTTAACGCGAGCGTCGCCAACACCATCTCCCATATTGTCGACTTTGGCGGAAACAGCACCATGGCGCTCGCCTGTCTGTGCGCGGCGCTGTTCTCCATCGTCGTCTACGGCGCCACAGCGTCGCGTTTTGGCATCCCCACCTCGCAAAGCCACAGCCTTATCGCCGGCCTGACCGGTGCCGCCATCGCCCTCGGCGGTGCGAGCAGCGTCAACGTCCACGAGTGGATGAAGGTCATCTACGGCCTGGCGCTCTCCATCGGTCTGGGCTTTGTCATGGGCTGGGTCCTGTGCAAGCTCGTCTCGATTCTTTTCGCCGCCGCCAACAGGCGACGTGCCAATGTCTTCTTTAAATACGCTCAGATCGCGAGCGCTGCGGCCATGAGCTTTATGCACGGCGCGCAGGATGGACAGAAGTTCATCGGCGTGCTCTTTTTAGGCGTGGCCTTTGCCAGCGGCCAGACGAGCGTCGGCGATGCCGGCATCCCCATCTGGATTATGCTGCTATGCTCGGCCACCATGGGCATCGGCACCAGCGTGGGCGGCGAGCGCATCATCAAGTCCGTTGGCCAGAGCATGGTCAAGCTCGAAAAGTACCAGGGCTTCTCCGCCGACCTGGCGGGCGCCGCGAACCTGCTGCTTGCCACCCTTACCGGCATCCCCGTGTCCTCCACGCACATCAAGACCTGCGCCATCATGGGCGTCGGTGCCGTCAAACGCCTCTCGGCCATCAACTTCGGCGTCGTCAAGGACATGATGTTCACCTGGTTCTTCACCTTCCCCGCCTGCGGACTCATCAGCTTTGTCATGGCCAAGCTGTTCATGATGTTCATCTAATCAAACCGAACGTCCATCCGGACCGTAACACCTCACCCACCCGTCTTCGCCTCGAAAGGACCCACTCATGGCAAAGAAACCCGATTCGTTCTACTTTGACAACTACGTCGCCTGCGCCGACCTCGCCGTCCAGGCCGCCGAGCTGCTTACCAAGATTTTCGAGAACTTCGATCCCGCAAAGATTCACGATATGCTCGACAAGATGCATGCGATCGAGCATGCGGCCGACAAGAAGCACCATGAGCTTGAGGACGCCCTGCTCACCGCCTTTATCACCCCGCTTGAGCGCGAGGATCTGGACCTGATGAGCTGCTCGCTCGACACCGTGCTCGACCGTATCGAGGGCGTCGTGCAGCGCGTCTACTTCACCAACATCCAGAGCATCCATCCCGATGCCATCGTGATCGCCCACAAGGTGACCGACGCCTGCCGCGCCATGAAAGACCTGATGGTCGAGCTGCCTAACTACCGCAAGTCCAAAACGCTGCGCGAGCTCGTCATCCAGATCAACACCATCGAGTCCGAGGCCGACGAGCTCTATATCAACGCCATGCGTAACCTGCACGTTAACGGCAAGGACCCGCTCGAGGTCATCGCTTGGCGTGACGTGTACGCCTTCCTGGAGTACTGCGCCGACTGCTGCGAGAATGTGGCCGATGTCGTGGATTCGATTGTCATGAAGAACAGTTAATTGGGGGTACATGTCCCACCGGTCGCGGGCCCGGCCACTAATAACCTTTTTCACTCCGGCTGCAAGCAGAGTCGTTCAAAAGGTTATTAGTGGCCGGGCCCGGCCCCTTATGTACCACCATTGGGAACCTTGGCTGATAGTTAGAATGCGATGGGGACTTGGCCGATGCGACCTTTTATGCCCGATTGGATACTTTGGGGCGGTGATGGGCGTTTGGCTGGATGGGGCTCTGGGTACCTTTTGTTTTACTTTGGATTGATTTGCTGACTTTGGAGGGTTTGGTTATGGGATATTTGGATCTGGCCCGTTCTCGTTATTCTTGTCGTGAATTTGAGGCTCGGGCTGTTGAGCAGGCTGTGGTGGATGCCATTGTTGAGGCTGGGCGGATTGCTCCTTCTGCTTGTAATAATCATCCAACCCGTGTGATGGTGTTGGATACGCCTGAGCTTCTGGAGAAGGCTGCTGCTTGTCAGCCTCGGTTTGCTCGTGATGGATCTATCTTTGGGGCTCCGCTTGTCTTCCTTATTTGCAGCGTTACCGATGATGCTTGGGTGCGCCCGTATGATCAGATGAATTCTAGTGAAATCGACACCTCGATCGTGTGTGATCAGATGATGATGGAGGCCACCGAGCAGGGCCTGGGAACGTGCTGGGTATGCCATTTTAAGCCTGAGGTGGCACAGGAGCAGTTCAACCTGCCCGAGGGCGTCTATCCCTATCACATGCTCGTCTGTGGATATCCTGCCGACCACATCGCCGATCCCGAGCATCGCGAGGCCCGTACCATTCCCCTCTCCGACTTCCTCCTCAAGTAGGTTTTGGGACATGCCCTAAAACCTATCCTTGACCGCTCACCGTTTCGCCGAGTTCTGCGCCACCATGTGCAGGGCTCGGTTTTTTATGTTACGCACCCCGGCACAGTCATAAAAAAGGACCCGCAAGCTGCGGGTCCTTTCTAGGCACTAAATTGTAGGCCGAATGTTAGTCCAGGTCATCGGCAGCGAAGTTGTCAATCGGGGCGAAGGGATCGGCCACGGGGACAACCGGGTCAGCGACGGGCAGCGGCTCGGCGGGAACAGTCACCGCAGGAGAAGCGGCGGAACCGACCGGCGTGGAGGCCATGAGGTCGGCCGGGAAGGAGTTTTGGGCATCGTCCATGAAGTGCTGGATGAGCTTGAGATACTCGGCCTTGAACTCCTCACGGGAAGCCTTGAGACGATCGATCTCCTCGAGCTCGGCCTGCTTCTCGGTCAGAGCCTGGCGGATAACCTCGCGGGCCTTGGCGTCAGCCTCGTTGCGGATACGCCCAGCGTTCTCATTGGCATCGTTGACGATGGTCTCAGCGGTCTGCTGGGCAGCGATCAGGGCAGCGGAAATCTGGCGCTCCTGAGCGGAGAAGTCAGGGGCGGGAGCAGCCACGGGGGCGGCAGGAACGGCCTGGTCGGCGGTATCCTGAGCCTGGGCAAGCTGAGCCTGCGCATCGGCAAGCTGCTGCTCGGTAGCAGTCAGACGACCCTTAAGGTCGACGATCTTAGCGAGCATAGCGTCAACCTCGGAAGACAGCGTCTCCAAGAAGACGTCGACCTCGGCAGGATCGTAGCCACGCTTGGCCTCAGAGAAAGTCTGAGCCTGGATGTCTGCGGGGGTAATAGCCATAACAAGTCTCCTTTTTCATCGCCTCGGCGCTACACGCCCGACGTAAGTTACTAAGTCAGTTCTATACGAGTATACCTATAAGAAGCTGCAGAACCAGCCTCTGCACCAACTGCAACGCAATAATCGCAACGACCGGCGAAAAATCGATACCGCCCATCGGCGGGATGAAACGACGGAACAGGTTGAGCCACGGACCGCACACGCTATCCAGCACCGCAGCAATATCCTGAAGCAAACCACCCTGCTTCATGGGAATCCACGTCATAAAGCAGTAGACGACAATGAGCGTGGAATAGAAGTTGAACAGCGTGTTGACCAGCTGGACGATAGTGTAGATGTTGATGGGAATCTCCTCGTCTTGTCTTTACTTAAGGTAGCCGTCCGCACGAAGCTTCTTGAGATCGGAATCTTTGACCTCGCAACCGGCGGGCAGCACCATGAACACGCGGTCGCCCACCTCCTTGACCGTGGCACCCAGACCGCAGGCAAAGCCGTAAGAAAAGTCCAAGACGCGCTTGGCGACTTCGGTGCGTACGCCCACAAAAATCAGTGCGACAGGCTGCTTGGTGCGAACGCGGCGTACCACGGTCTCCACGTCGTCATAGCTCTCGGGGCGCAGGACATAGGCCGGCAGCTGCGGCGTGGCGTTGATGATATTGCTCGCATAGGCCGAGGCATCGCTCGGTGCAGGCGCGGGCGCAGCGGCGGCACGGGCGCGGGTGTTCTCGGCGTAGCTCGACGGCGTGTCATAGGCACCAGGACGATAACCGCTCGCAACACTGTCCTGCGAGCGCGAGGGCGGGTTATACGTCGTAGCATGGCGGGAGTCATCGCCGACCAGCTGACCGGAGCGCGTATACACGGCAACCGACTCAGCTTCACCGCGGCGCGTCTGACCAAGCAGGCCGTTGCTCGGCTCGTCTTGGGTGTAGAAGCCCTCGCCCGAAGCACCGCTGTAGCCGTTGCCCTGATAGCCATCGTCGTAGCCGTCATCGTAGCCGTAGTCGTCGTCCTGGCCATAACCCTGGTCGTAACCCTGCTGGCCGCCCAGGTGCATCTTATTTTTAATCTCGTCAAGGAAGCCCATGGTTGTGTCCTCTCGCGGTTTAGTGCAGGCGCCCCGATAATCAGTGCGCACTTCAGGGCCTTATTTTACTGCAAACTCCGGGCTAAATACTACCCTGCCCAGGCGAACGAGCGTAGAGCCCTCCTCAAGGGCAGGCTCAAAGTCCTCGCTCATGCCGCAGGAAAGCTCGGGCAGGCTCAAATCGGGATGCGCCGCCTCCAGCTCATCCCTCAGCTCACGAAGCCCCGCAAAGGTGCGGCGTGCCACATCCTTATTCCCCCGGGGCGCCATAGTCATAAGCCCCTGTACGCAAATTCCCTCAAGTTCCGCAAGCTCACCCGCGGCGGCGCGAATCTCATCGGGCGAAAAGCCTCCCTTCGACTCCTCACCACTCACATTGACCTCGATGAGCACACGCTGGGGGCCGGCGAGCTCGCCTGCCTCAATCTTGCGGACAGCACGGCTCGAGATCGCCTGTGCCAGATGCAGCGAACCCACCGAGTGAATCAGCTCGGCTGAGCCCAGCACCGCATTGATCTTATTGGTCTGCAGGTTGCCGATCATATCGAAGCGCACCTCGGGCAGCTCCGGATGCTCCGCCAGACCCGTGAGCTTGCGAACCAGCTCCTGCGGGCGGTTCTCGGCAAAATGGCGATACCCCGCCTGGATGGCGGCAACGGTCTCATCGACACCAACGGTCTTGGACACGGCAATGAGGCGCGCGGCGTCGTGGGGGCGGCCCGCGCGATCGAGCGCCGCATAAAAACGTTCCAGAATCTGCTCGCGGCGAGCGCGCATCAAGTCCAAATAGTTATCCATTGCCAATCGCCTCCGCTGACAGCCAAACAAGTAGTCCCATGCTAACGCAAGAGCGCGGCCCCGCATGTGCAAGGCCGCGCTCACTTAGGTATTTACAATCTTTCGACGAACGGGGTCACTTACTCCTCGTCGTCCTCGCCATCGTCCTCGTCCTCAAGATGATCGAGCAGGTAGCGAAGACCCTCGCTGACCTCGTTAGCGGGCACCTTGGCAACGTAGCGAGCGTCGACGGCGGGCCTCATGATAACACCCTCGCCCGAAGGCACGCGCATGCTCTCGAGCTCATCCTCGTCCACACGGGCGATATCGCCGGCGTTCATACGCTGACCAGTCAACAGGAAGGTCAGACGGCAAGCGGCATCGATGGAAATCGAAGCGATGCGATCGAGGTAGCGCGAAACCATGATAGCGCGGCGCAGGTCGTCATAGTTGCTGTCGTCGTCCATAAAGTCGCCCGTATCCATACGGTTAAAGGTGCGGAAGAACTTCTCGTAGGCGGCGTGCACCGGCTCGTCCTCGACGGCCAAGTTGCAGATGATGGACATGTCATTGGTGACGAGCGCAGAAAGCGAAGAGCCCAGCACCTGGTAAACAGCTTCGGCCTCGGCCTCAACCGTACCGACGAGCTCCTGGGGCAGCGAGATGTCGGCCTTGACCATGTGACGCGTGGCGCGGCAGATCTGGCGAACCTTATCGGTCATGCGCTGCAGGTTAAAGTCGACGTAGATAATCGTCTGCAGCAAGCGGAAGTCGGAGGCGACCGGCGACTGCGTGGCGATCAGGTTGTAGCACACGGCCTCCAAGTTGGCGCAGCGCGCGTCAATCGAAAGCGTGCGCTTCTTGGTCTTGGTGGCGAGCTTGCGGTCGTCGGTCACATAGGCCTTAACGGCATCGTGGAGGGCCAGATCGACGGCCTCGTAGATGCTCAGCATCTCGTGGCGGGCCTCGATGAGCTGACGGGAAAACAGTTTGCGCATGGTTCACTCCAATCAGTTGGGTGCGGTCATGCCGCCCGCACAGTGAATACGCACCGGACCAGGTCCGATCGGCTTGGGACTAGTCGCACCGATCAGCCAAAGCGGCCGGTGATATAGTCTTCCGTCCGCGAGTCCACCGGGCTGGTGAAGATCGCGTCGGTTTGACCATACTCGATGAGCGTGGCGGGCTCGCCGGCAACTTCCTGCAAGAAGAATGCGGTGTAGTCGCTGATACGAGCTGCCTGCTGCATTGAATGCGTGACGATGATGATCGTCATCTCGGGCGCCAGCTCGGCCATCAGATCCTCGACCTTAGAGACGGATGTGGGATCGATGGCGGAGCAGGGCTCGTCCATCAGGAGAACATCGGGTTGCACCGCAAGCACGCGCGCGATGCACAGACGCTGCTGCTGACCGCCCGAGAGCGCCAAACCATCCTTGTTGAGCTGATTGGATACCTCTTTCCAGAGGTTGGCGCGCTTGAGCGATTCTTCCACGATGTCATCGAGGTCGCTTTTGCTAGTCACGCCCTGCAGACGAGGGCCAAAGGCGACATTCTCGTAGATGGATTTAGGAAACGGGTTGGGCTGCTGAAAGATCATGCCCACGCGACGACGGAGGTCGACCGGGTCGACGCCCTCGGCATAGATATCATTGCCGTCGAGCGTCATGGTGCCCTCGACGCGCGTACCCTCGATCAGATCATTCATGCGGTTGATGCAGCGCAAAAACGTCGACTTGCCGCAGCCCGAAGGGCCAATGAAGGCGGTGATGGCGTTTTTGGCGATGTTGAGGTCAAGCCCCGTCAGCGCATGAAAGTCACCGTACCAAAAGTTGAAATCCTTGGCCGTGATGGCCGCTTGCTCCAGCGTGGGAGCGGACTGATAAACGGACATGGGACTCCTTAACTAGCGACGCTTGCGCGACAGGAAGCGCGCAAACAGGTTGAAGGCCAGAATGATCACCATCAGCAAGAGCGCGGTGCCGTAGGCTGCGTTCATGTTGATGCCATCGTTGGCAAGCAGGTACAGGTGAACCGTCATGGGGCGGCCGGAATCGAGCGGCGAAATAGGTAGATTGATGGCTTGGCCCATGGTGTAGAGCACCACCGCGGTCTCGCCAATGGCGCGGCCGATGGCGAGGACGATGCCCGTGGCAATACGGCCAAAGGCAGAAGGAAGCACAATCTTGGAGACAACCTGCCACTTGGTGGCGCCCAGGCCGTACGCGCCCCAACGGATATAGCGCGGGACGGCGCGAATGGCCTCTTCGGTGGTGCGCATGACGATGGGAAGCATCAAGAGCGCGAGCGCCAGAGCGGCCGAGACCATCGAAAGGCCCAGGCCCATGGCCTCGACAAACAAGGCGTAGCCAAACAGGCCCATAACGATGGAGGGCACCGAGGCCAAAGCGTCAGCAGCGTAGCGAATGAGCTCGACGATCTTGCCCTGCTTGGCGTACTCGGCCAGATAGACGGCTGCCAGCACAGCGATCGGCGTGCAGATAAGCATGGCGAGCGCCGTCACATAGACGGTCGAGACGATCGTGGGCCAAATTCCGCCCTCGGCATTGACGCCCTGAGGCCAACCGAAGATGAAGTCGAGCGAGATATGCGGTAAGCCGTTAACAACCACGTAGGCGATGATAGCGACCAGCACCAGCGTGGTGATGTAGGCAGCGGCACGAAACACGCCGAGCATGATCTTGTTGGACAGGTCCTTGTTGATGCGGCCCTTCTTGCCGTGGGAAAGGGCACGCTTAATGCGCTCGCGCGACGAGGTCGTATCGACCGTCGTGTCAACGGAATCGGACATAGCCTACCCCCTCTTCTTCTTGGAAATCAGACGGACGATGCCCACCAGCGTAGCGGAGATGATAAACAGGACCACGCCCATGCCGAACAGCGCCGAGCGGTGCAGACCCGAGGAATAGCTCATGTCGAGCGCAATCTGGCTCGTGAGCGTCGAGATGGGGCTCGCAATGCTGTCGGGAATAACCGGGGCGTTACCCACGACCATGAGCACGGCCATGGTCTCGCCGATGGCACGGCCCATACCCAGCACGATGGCATCCACGATACCCAGCTTGGCGGCAGGTAACACGACCTTATAGATGGTCTGCCACTTGGTGGCGCCCATGGCATAGGATGCCTCGCGAATGCCCATGGGAATGGAATTGAGAGCATCGATGGTGAGCGTGGTGATGGTAGGGACGATCATGATGGCAAGCACGAACCACGCCGTCAGCGCACCAAAACCAAGACCACCGGTCAGTTGTGCGATAAACGGGCGGATGATGATCATGCCGAAAAAGCCGTAGATGATAGAAGGGATGCCAGCCAGCAGGTCGACGGCAGGGCTGATGAGCTTGCGCACGCGCTTGCCGGCGATTTCGACCAGGTATACGGCCGTACCCACACCTAGCGGCACGCCCATGGCGAGCGCACCGACGGTCACCAGACCTGAGCCGGCAAGCAGCGACATGATGCCGTAGTGGCCCTCAGAGGGCGCCCACGTAAAGCTAAAGAAGTCCGCCAGACCGATGTCAGTAAAGACGGGCAGCGCCGAGTACGTGGTAAAGACAAAAATTAGGATGACGGTAACGACCGCCAAGAACGCGCAGGCAAAGAAGATCCACTGCAGCGCCTTCTCCTTGATATAGGTACTGCGCGATACGAGAGCCAGCTCGCGCTTCTTGGGCGTCTGAGCATTCTGCTCAGTCTGGGAGTTTTCCTGTGCTTCCATGCTACTCACTCCCCTTCTCGTCGTTGGTGACGGGGATAAAGCCCGCCTCGCGAATCTGCTTGTCCATCTTTTCGGACGTCACGTAGTCGATGTAATCCTGCGCCTGCTGCGAAGGCGCACCCTTAACAAAGAAGTAAAGGTCGCGCGAGATGGGATAGCCGCCGCTCGCGACCGTCTTCTCGGACGCCTCAACATGATTGACCGAGACGGCCTTGACCGAGGTCTTGGCGTTGAGGCTATCGACGAAGCCCAGCGAAATGTAGCCAATGGCACCGCGCGAACGAGATACCACGTCGCGCACCTGGCCCGTGCCCGAAAGAACGGCCGAGCGGCGATCGAAGGGGGTGCCGTCCATCACGATGGTGCGAAAGGCCTCACGCGTGCCGGACGCCTCATCTCGGTTGATAACCTGAATCCTCAGGTCCTCGCCACCGACTTCTTTCCAGTTGGTGATCTTGCCGGCGTAAATATCGCGGAGCTGCTCGGTCGAGAGGTTATCGACCGGGTTATCGTCGTTCACGATGACCGCGATACCGTCGTGGGCAATGACGATGGGAGTCAGGCCCAGATCCTGTTCGTCGGCATTGAGTCCACGGGAGGAACTGGCGATATCGGCCGTGCCAGCGCTGACGGCCTCGATGCCAGCGGAAGAACCCAAACCGGAAACGAGCACGTCGATGCCGGTCTCCTCCTTAAAGCCCTCGGCCGCAATCTCGGCGATAGGAAGGCAGGTCGTGGAGCCGGCGACAGTAATGGAAGAGGTAGAAGATCCCGAAGAACAGGCGCACAGCGTAAGCGTAAGCACAGCGGCGCTCAGGATCGATACGATCTTTCTCATAGCATCACGCCGATCGCAGCATGGCGCCCACAGGCGCCGTCCTCGTTACGGTAGGAATAAAAGCGGTCATTCTGACGCACAGTCGAAAGCTGGGTATCCACGATATTATCCGCGTCGACACCGACATCTACCAGCGCCTCGCAAATGGCAGCGGAAAGATCGAGCATGCGAGAGGTACTCGCATCGATGCAAGAGAACTCGGCGGCAAAGCGATCCATGAGCTCCTGGGATACTTCATATTCGTCACCCAAGATATGGGGGCCTATATAGGCGGAAACGTCGCTCGCATCGCAGCCGGCAGCATCGCAAAGCGCCTGGCACGCCTTGGCGGAAATACGTGCAATCGTACCCTTCCAACCGGAGTGCACCACGGCAAATCCGCCAGGGGCCACCAGCACCACGGGAACGCAGTCGGCAAAGCAGAGCAGCACGGGCACGTTATGCGCCGTACAGACGATGGCATCGCAGCCCTCGGCAATCTGCTCGCGGACGTCCTCAAGGTCATCGGCGCCGTTCGAGGTCACCGCAACGATATGGTCACCATGGACCTGATTGGGAACGAGCAGGTTGTGCTCGCACTCGGCGGCACCCATAGCCTCGAGCGCGCGACGACGATTTTCTTGAACAGCAAAGGGGTCGTCGCCAACATGCGAGCCCAAGTTAAGCGAGGAGTACGCATCTTCAGAAACACCACCGGCGCGCTCGGTGAAGGCAAAGCGGACATCGGATGTCGCGCCCTCCACCAACGTAACTCCATCATGGTCGACACGCGAAACGTTGTCCGCACGTGCTGCCATACTAAAGCCTCCTAATAACACAAGTACCGCGGCATCGCCGCTACAGCCCGCGTTTATACGGCTGTCATACTTCTCTAAAAGGATACCTGCTGCGCTGGAGGCAATCGTAAAGGGAACGTAAAGAGATTGGAGGTTCTAGTTTACAAAGTCGAAATCAGAACCACCCTTAAAAAGGGTGGTTTGCTCTTAGGGTATAACCCACGGGCCCCGGGCCCGCGTCTAAAGGCGCGGGCCCGGACTTCGTCCAGGCCTAGCGCATCTTGACCCGTGGCGCGCCGGTCGAACCGGCGGG
>DYAA01000164.1 GCA_019419405.1 Collinsella sp.
CCTATAATGGCGATAGCCAAAACACGACCCGCTTCCCCATCGGAGGATATCTATGACCGAAACCGCAGCTGCAGCTCCCGTCGAGACACGCGACACCAAGCTCGAGATTATCATGGGCCGCGAGGCGCTCGATAAACTCGCCAACGCCACGGTGCTGGTGCTTGGCTGCGGCGGCGTGGGCTCCAACTGCTGCGAGGCACTTGCCCGTGGCGGCATCGGTCATTTTGTGATCTTGGACAAGGACATCATCGCGCCCAGCAACATCAACCGCCAGGCTATCGCCTTTCACGGCACCATCGGCAAGCGCAAAGTGGATGTAATGGAAGCCATGATCAACGACATCAACCCCGCCGCCGCTGTCATCAAACGTACCGAATACCTGTTGAGCGACAACATCGATGAGTTCTTCGCAAGTGTTTTGGAGCAGACGGACGGCAAGCTCGACTACGTCGTCGACGCCATCGACACCATCTCGGCCAAGCTCACCATTGCCAAATATGCTCAGGACCACGACATTCATTTGGTTAGCTCCATGGGCGGGGCCAACAAGCTCCACCCCGAATGCCTGCGTTTTGCCGACATTTTTGACACCGTGCGCGACCCTATGAGCCGCATCATGCGCAAAGAGTGCAAAAAGCGTGGCATCAAGAGCCTTCGCGTGTTGTTTAGCTGCGAGGAATCGGTTAAGACACAGCCTCGCGACCCTTCCAACATCCACGAGCGTACCGAGCTGGGAACCGCGAGCTTTATGCCGCCCATCATGGGCCAGATGATCGCCGGCGAGGTTATCCGCCAGATCAGCGGACGCGGCACCGAGCACGTGCGCGCCGATGGCCAGCGCCTGGACTAGCAGGATGTCCTGCGATGGAACCGCAATTCTTTGACACGCATTGTCATCTTGATTTGATGCTCGGCCCCGATACTGCAGCCAGCGAGTCGGCGGCGTTGGGTCTGGGGCTCTTTGACTGCGGGGTCGACCCACGCGACTTTTCGGCCGCAAACGAGCGCGCCCGTCGCCAACCAAGCATCATCGCCGGCGTTGGGCTTCACCCCTGGTGGCTCGCCGACGGCCGCTGCGGTCCCGCCGAAGTCAACCTGCTTTGCGAGTTTGCTGCCCAAGAGCGCTACATCGGCGAGGTGGGACTCGACTTTTCCGCATGCTTTGCAGGAAGCGAGCCGCTACAAATACAGGCGCTTGACCGGCTCTGCGATGCGCTCGTGCAGCATCCTCTTGTCGGGCGTGTGATATCAATTCACGCCGTTCGTTCGGCAGGAGCCGTACTGGACGTCCTCGAATCGCATGGACTACTCATCCCAAACTCCGACTCCCCCGCTATCATCTTCCACTGGTTTAGCGGCACTTCGGACGAACTCGCCCGCGCGCGTAATGCGGGCTGTAATTTTTCCGTCAACGAACGCATGCTTGCGTCTAAACGTGGACGCGAATATGCCCGACAGATTCCACTCGACCGTCTACTGCTCGAGACCGATGCGCCGGCCGAGCCAAACACAGAAACAAGCGCACAGTCGCTCATCAGATCGCTCACAAGAGCCTCAGGACGCATCGCCTCGCTCAAAAACTGCGACGCTAAGCACATTGAGTCGGCAGTTTTAGCAAATGCGCGCTCTGTATTTGACCTTCGCTAACCCCTGTGGGCAAAAAATGCCAAGGGACATGCGAATCGCACAACGCAGTCCCTATTGGCAGGCAGTACAATTCGGCAGCATTACACCAATTCGTGCATGAGATCACGGTTGCGTGCATACAATTCGTCAAAGATATGACGACGCGACGCATATAACTCGTGGGCAGCCATATCGGGCACGATTGTTTGCGCAACGCCAAGGACTTGAGCGAGCTCATCCCATGATGCATAGGCGCCTCCTGCGAGAGCTGCCATGATGGCATCGCCGAAGCATGCGCCCATCGTAACCTTGGCAACCGAGACCTCGCGCCCGCATACGTCGGCGATAGCCTGCATCCAAACTGGATTCTTGGTTCCACCTCCGACAAGCATAATGCGCCCAATTGGCAGTCCATGCTCTCGCTCGATAATGTCGACATGGGATGCAACGGTATACGCGATGCCTTCCAAGGCGGCGCGAACCATATGGGCTCGCGTATGCCTTCCGGTCAAGCCAAAGAAGACGCCACGCGCCTCGGGATCGTTGAGCGGAGTACGCTCCCCCGCAAAGTACGGCAGGCACAGGAGCCCATCGGCACCCGGCGCCACGTCGGCGGCATCATGCGCCATAACCGAATATGCATCGGGGCCACCGTGGCCCTCGGCCTCTACGGCGTCGCGATACAGCTCTTGGCGCAGCCACGATGTGAGCGCACCCGCCGTATTGGTCCCCGCGCAGATCCCGTAAGTTCCGGGAATGATAAACGTCCCTGGCCACAGACAGGCATCATCGATCATATGATCAGCTAGGTAGATGAAATACGCCGTACTCCCCAACTGAACCATCATATCGCCGGGACGGAATACACCCGTCGAAATGGCCTCGGCACCAGAGTCGCCCGTTCCCACCAAGACAGGTGTCCCTGCCGCGAGCCCCGTCGCCTCAGCCGCACGCTGCGTAATCACCCCGGCAATATCGGTAGCCGACATTACCTCCGCCATCTGGTCAGGCCGGCAGAAACGAGCACATTCCCGAGCATCAACCTTCCAAGTGTAGCGATCGTATAGGGGAAGAAAATCCTCCGCCAAATAACGGTCCACCGTAAAACGCCCCGTCAACTTTGCGCACAGAAACGATGACGCCGTCAGGAACTTCGCAGCACGTTCGTGCACCTCGGGCATACTCTCCTTAAACCACAAGATCTTTGGAGCAATATCTGACGAACAGGGATCGTGCCCGAAAAGCTCGCGTGCGCGATCTGACCCATATTCGGAAAGAAGCTCGTCAATCTGCGGCTTCGAACGTGCATCGACTCCGTACAAAATCGCGGGCACCAGCGCGTTGCACTCGGTATCGACCGGCACGCAGTCGCAACCCAATGCGGAAAGGCCGACGCATCCGATCTGCGCCGCGTTAACCCCCGATCGCACCACCAGCTCGCGCGACAAGCGGCAAAAATCGCCCCACCAAACTGCCTCCGCATCATGCTGGTACCATCCATCACGTGGGTTATCCGTCTCGTGTCCACAAGTGGCCTGGCAAACGATGTTGCATCGATCATCGATTAAAACGCCTTTAGAGGCGCTTGTCCCAATATCAATACCCAGATAAAACGCCATAGGTGCCTACTCCCCTCGCGCCGTACGAGCGGCAGCCATAAAACGAACTACCCGCTCAACATCAACCGGGGCATCCAGCTTTCCGTCGCGCTTTAAGCACGTGCCGACAAACGCGCCATCGTAGTGAGCAAATACGTCAGCCACGGTATTTTCGCGACAACCGGTGCCACATACCACAGGCACTTCGCCAACACGCTCGCGGACCTCATCGGCAAGCTCGCCCGAAGCGCCACGACCGGCAGCCGAACCGCCGATGACCATCGCATCCGGTAGGCAATTAAAGAGAAGTGAATCGGCAATGTCCGCAGTCGTGCGGTCGTTGAGATAAACCTCCCCCTCGCTCGTGATGAAGTGAAAAAGCTTGAGGTCGTCCAAGCGCAGCGCCGCCTTGCGACGCATGGTGTGCGCGAAATCTCGGTTAATCAGCCCGAGATCACCGGCCCAGGCACCGCAAAAATTGCAGCGCGTGAACTGCGCATCGACGGCAGCGCACAGCTCGATTGTGGCATCACCATCGTAAATAGCCTCAGCTCCCCAAGGGGTCGACAAATCATGGGACAGAGCCCCGATTACATAGCCCATCGATGCAAGGGTTGAGGGAGAAACGTGCTGCTCATAGGGCATCGAGAGCTCATTGGTAATCAAAATGCCATCGACACCGCCCTGCTGCAACGCTTCGAGATCGCGCTTGGCGGCTTCCACGACCTGCGATACGATTCCACCCGGATAAAACAGTGGATCGCCCGGCAGAGGACGCAGGTGCAGCATTCCGATAACCGGCTTTTCGGTCTTGAACACCGAAGTTAGAAACGACATAACGTGCTCCTTCATAGGGCTATTGCAGGGACGTTACTCCCCCAACACCTCGACGTACACTTTTCGCTTCTGCGGACCGTCAAACTCCGCAAGATAGATGTTCTGGGCACCTCCGCACACGATATGGCCATCTTGGACGGGAAAGAAGCAGCTGTTTCCACAAATCATGCTCTTGATATGCCCACAGGAGTTGTTGCCGGTGGCTCCATAGCTCGGCAGGAAGTGTGCATGCGCATAGGGGGCATCGAGTGGGGCGATGCGATCAAGCGTCTCCATAAGATCCGTCTCCACGCAGGGCAGCCCCTCGTTTACCACGATTCCGCAGGTCGTATGCGACAAAATAATCGCTGCCAAGCCATTCGTCACCGAGCTGCGTTCGACGGCGGCGTGCACGTCTTCGGTAATATCGATGAACTGGTCCGGAGCAGTCGAGAGATAGCTCAATGTCTCGAGCGTCACCATGTTCACTCATCCCCTTCAAGAAAACGCAGGGCATTACCCCAGTAGAGCCTTTCTCGCGCATCATCGCGCATGGACACGGTATCGAGCGCCCGCTTGAGTTTGAACGCACGGAAGCGCGGCGTATTGCTGGCAAACATCACTTGATGCGATAGCGCACGCTCATACCACAGCGGCCCCATATCGACCGTGAAAAGACGCTGCATCATCTCCTCGGGCGAATCGATGTAAGTGATAGAGGTGTCCGTGTAGCAGTTGGGATACTTGAGCAGCATCGCCACGGTCTCGCGCACCCAGGGCCAGCCAAAGTGGGTCAAACTAAAACGCACATTTGGATGCGTTGCGATTGTGTGCTCAAATGCAAGCGGATTACTGCGCGAGAGCTCTGCACCCGGCTCCCAAGACATACCGGCATGGAAAACCACCGGCTTGTTATAGCGCTCGCATAGCTCGTAAAGCGGCTCGGCCACAGCATCATCGGGGGCAAAACCCTGCTTTGCCGGATGCAGGCAAAGCCCCTTTGCCCCCAACTCGGTAAAGGCGCGCTCCAATTCGTCTGCGGCGCCGCTCACCTGCGGATCTACGCTCGCAAATCCCCACAGACGATCGGGATGCGCGGCAACCAGCATGGCAATCTGGTCATTGGTGCCAAAATGCCCTCCGCATGCCGTGGTTACATCGAGCGGCATGAGCACGCTCTTCTGCACATCGCAGACGTCCATCTCGACTTGAAGCTCATCCCAATCCATGGGGCCCATATGCCCCATACCAAATTCTCGTGACCAAAAACCGAATCCATCAGGCTCATCACCCGGCGTACAGATCTCGCTGTAGAGCATGGGCTGAACCAACATGTCGATAACCATTTTGTACTCCTTTCCAGGCATTTGACCCTAGTACGGCTCAAACGAACCAATCACTCGGGACGACAGCTCAGCGCCCGCCTTCATACACGCCGGAATATCAAGGCCATCGATCACGCCCTTGGTAAACCCGGCAATATACGAGTCGCCGGCACCCACGGTATTAACGACCTTCTCCGCCGGTACGACCCCGCACTCATAGAAGCGCTCACCGTCATAGGCAATGCTTCCCTTCTCGCCAAGCGTGGCAACCGCAACGCGCGGTCCCAATCCCTGCACGTGGCGTACCCAGTCTCGTAGCTCCGGAGTGTCCTCTTCAAACGACATGAACGCATAGTCTACGTAAGGAAAATGAGCCTCACATGCATATTCGGGATCCTGGCTGAACACCGAGAAGTCCATAACCACCGTCTTGCCCGCATCATGCCATTCGGGCAGGAGGTCCAAACAATTGCCAAACAGGTCGGTATGAATGATGTCATGTTCCAGGATAAACGCCCGGTCGTCTTCATTCGGTCGATATGTCTCCATTACGCCATCGATTGCCTCGAGATGCACGCGATCGACGCCGTCTTTCAATGCCATGAGCATCACCGAGGTGTCGCCATCCTCCACCCGCAGATGTGAGATATCGAACCCCTCGGCGGCCAGCGCCTCTCTCATCTTGTCTCCGTACTCGTCCTTGCCGACAACCGACACGGCGGATACCGAAACGCCCATTCGTGCAAGATGGATACCCCAGTCAATGCCATTACCAGTCGGATAGAACACGCCGATGTTTTGATAGACGTCCGCACAGCAAAAACCAGCCGCACACGCTTTAATACCCATACTCTTCTCCAATGTTCAAAAGGGGACCCACCACATGGCGAGCCCCCTTTTCGCGTTTCGCTTATTGTTTTGCATCGGCTGTCCAAGGCCTCATAGCCAGACCGCCGTACGCTTTCTTAAGCTATTCGACGATTGGTGCTCCGTGGCCCCAAGAACCTTCCATGCCGCACACGGTCGAAGCAAACCCGGCAGCAAAGTCGAGCGCGCGCTCGATGGCCTCGGCGCCATCCTCACCACGCTTGACGGAATCGAGATAGCACATCAAAAACGAGGTGAGGAACGAGTCGCCCGCCCCCATGGTGTCCTTCATGTCCGTTACCGGTTTAGCCAGCTGGCGGTAATAACGCTCGCCGTCGTAAGCAATGCAGCCCTCGGCGCCCGCCGTAGCCGACACAAAACGCGGACCCAGACCCTTCACCCATGCCAGACGCTCGCGAATCTCGTCCTCGCTCGCGGCATCCGCCGCACTAAAGAAAGCGAAATCGACGTAGGGCGCAATCTGCTCGTAGTACTCGTCGGTGGAGTCGTCCGAAAAGTCAAAAGAGACCGTGACGCCCGCAGCCTTCAACTTGGGCAGCTCGCGCTCGGTAAAGCAGTAGTTGCCCGAATGAACCACATCGAACTGCTTCATGTACGCAAGGTCAAAGCGATCGAGGACATAGCGCGCATCGCCACGGATACCGCCCTCGTTGGAGCCAAGGAAGACACGGTCACCGTCAACGACGGTCACGCGAGCCGCTCCGTTCTCGCCAATCATCTGCTCGCACTTGTCAAGCTCGATACCCTCATCCTCGAGGCTTGCAATGACATGCTCGGCAGCGGCGTCATTGCCAAAAATGCCCATGTATGCAGAGCGTGCGGCACCGCATTTCTTGGCATAAACGGCGAAGTTCACCGCATTGCCGCCGGGATACATGGTGTGGATATGCTCGTAGCGATCGACGACGTTGTCGCCAAATCCGAGCGCGTTAACGTTAAATGCCATAGCCTTTGCCCCTTCTAGTACTCGACAACACCCATATAGCGGCGGAAATCGGGATCGTGATCAAACACCTTGCCGCGTGCGGCGCGCAGCTCGCAGTTCATGGCGTAGAACAGCACCGGGTCCAGATAGGCACGGACGCTCGCCGGCACGGCTTCCATACCGTACTCCTTGGCATCAAGCACCATCAGCGTATCGGTATGCGTCTTAAGGAACGCCAGGGCGCGCTCGTCCATAGCACGGCACTCGCTGGAGCCCATCTGCAGGAAGTAAAAAACGCCATCCTGAGTAGCCTCGAAGGGGCCGTGGAAGTACTCGGCAGAGTGGATGTAGCTGCAGTGCTGCCACTGCATCTCCATAAGAGAGCAGATAGCGAAACCGTAGGTCTGGCTAAAGTTGGGACCGCTGCCCAGAATATAGAAGAACTCGTGCTCCTGGCAAAGCTTGGCAAAGCGATCGCCCAGCTCGGCATTTACCTTCTCGCGTGCCGGAGGAAGAATCTTATCCATCTCAGCAATACCGGCATACATATCGGCAAGATCGGCGTAGCCCTCCTGCTGATCGAGCAGCTCGGCCGCAAGCGACAGCGAAATGCCAGCGGGGACCTCGGCCTGCGGCACGCCCTCGCCCCACGGGTAGACCCACGTGGTCCACTTGCCGGAGTCAATCTTGGATCCAGCGTTGTCGGTCTGGGCGATCACCGTAGCGCCGGCAGCAAGGGCAATCTCACAGCCCTCGACGACCTCGAGGGTGTTGCCACTGTGGCTGCAAGCAATGACCAGGGACTTCTCGCCCAGACGACGCGGACGCATGATATCGAACTCGCGAGCCGTATAGATATACGAAGTGAAGGTGGTTGCTTCGCGCTGCAGAAGCTCATGAGCCGGGATCAAATCGATCATGGAGCCACCGCAAGCAATCCAGTAGACGCTGTCGAACTTGCCCTTCTCGGCAATTGCCTCTTTGATCAGGTCGTGTGCGTTCATATCCAGTTCCTTTCTTGTTTGGTCCACAATCAATGACGTTGGTTGCGTGGCCGATAGTTGTTTTAGTCAATCAGATATTTCTCGAATGCGGCCATGTTCTTGGCATCTGCCGCCGCCGGGTCATCGTAGTAACGACCGTCCGTGATTTCCTGGCCCAGCATGCCGTCGAAACCATGGGCGTTGAGCGTGGCAACGAAGGCGTCCATATCGTGCTTGCCATCGCCCCACACCAGATGGCCATACGGATCACCGTCGATAAAGTGCATCTCGTGAATTGCCCCATCACCAAAGGCTGCAAACCAGTCCTCGAGTGTCTCGCCCGCAACGCCCATCGCGGTTGTATCAACCATGGGCTGTAAGTACGGGCTCGCGACCTCGTCGATCATGCGCTTCGCATCGGAAACCGTCGTCACAAGGTTGCTCTCCTCGGGACGCAGGCTTTCCATCGTAAGCACCAGACCGTGCTCGCCGGCATACTCCGCCAGAATGGACATGTGCTCGCGGCTGCGCTTCCAGGCTTCCTCGCGGTCCTCGTCCCAGTCGCCCCAGCCCGAGTTGACGGACATACGGTCGCACCCAAGTACCTCGGCAAGCTCGATGCCGTGCTTAAAGTACGCCAGGCTGCGCTGTTCATGCAGCGGTTTGCGTGCGCAGTATTGCCAAGGATAGACAACATTCTCGGGGCACAGAGTACGATACCTAAGCCCACGGTCTGCAGCTTTTTTCGCCAGGACCTCAGCCTCAAAGTAGCCCGTATGGTCGAGTGTCACATGCGGCTCCGCACACCACAGCTCAATGGACTCAAAGCCCAAACGCTGCTGCACATCAAGGAAGTAATCGAGCGACCACATGATGTAGTGGATATTCATGCCCGCAATCTGTTCGCGGCGCAGCGTCGGCTTGGATTCAGACATCTTATGCCTCCTTATTACGATCGAACACGATTTGTCCGTCCGACATCGTCATATCAACCGAAAGATCGCGTGCGTCGCGATAATCGAGGTCGAACACATCCCGATCGAGCACGCAGATATCAGCAAGCTTGCCGACCTCGAGCGTACCTAGCTCGTCTTCGCGCATCAGATCGTACGCGCCCCCGGCAGTCCAAGCACGCAAGAGCTCGACAAGCGTCAGCGCGTTGGCCTCATTCACGGGCAGTCCATCGTCGAAGTATCCGCCGCACGCACTGTAGATTGACTCGCCCAGGCTCGGAATCAGCAGCGGCAAATCCGTACCACAGCACACCGTGCATCCGGAATCTTCCATGCCGCGGCGATTCCAGCTGTGCAAAAGTCGCGTCTTGCCAATTTGTCGACGCATCATCGATAGGCAATCCTCGCGCCGGTCCAGCGTCAGAATCTGCGGATAGACCTCGCAAATTCCACCTAACTTGCCAAACTCGACAAGATCGGTCGGATCAGAGTTCTCGAGATCGGTAATCGCATGGCGGCGAAGCAACCGTCCATGCTCGTCTCGAGGCAGCGAGGCATAGAGCGCCACGGTGCGACGAACGGCGCCATCGCCCTGGCAATGCAAGGAATATCGGAAGCCGTCAGCATCAATTGCGCGCAGCTCGTTCTCAATCAGATCCCACTCGGGCTCCTCGACAACCGTCTTGCCGGCAGCGCCCGCATCGGCCGTGTCCTCATAGGGGTCAATCATCTCGGCAAGCCCCGCCCATACGCCGCGATCGGTCATACGGTTGAAGCCAGAAAAACGAACGAACGGTCCCCGGAAGCGCTCTCGTGCCTCGCGGGCATATGCCAGATTTGCACCGGCACCCACCGGCTGCGACATCATAGAGACGCGAACCGTCAGCTCACCAGATTCCTCACGGCGAGCCATTTCGTCGGCAAAACCGTAGTAGTCATCAAACGCCATCTCCTTGATGGCGGTAACGCCGCGCTCGTTAAGCATGCTCATGTAGTCCGAATACCCCGCACGTACCTCGAGCAGCGCGAGGAAATCGCTCATCATGCGCCAGATCTTCTCGGCATAGCACGCCTGGGGTGTAAAGCCGTATCGTGCACTGGCGGCAGCATTGAGAACGCAGGTCTCCGCACCCGGTGTAAAGCAGACGACAGGGATATCGCCAAAACAATCGTCAAACACAGCTGCCGTATTTGCGTTCTCGGCATCCGATGCCAACGTTTCGGGTAGGCTGTGGCCAAAAGCCGCCGCGCAATCCGGATGATCTTCTTTCCATGCACGCAAGAGCGACACGGCCTCTTTGGCATCAGCGATGCCGGACAGATCAGACCCCAACGTCCGCAGCGCCCAGCCTGTATAGAAGGTATGCACATCGATCAGGCCAGGCATGACGGTGCGGTCGCCCAGGTCAACTACCTCGTCCGCTTGGGTCAAATACGAAGTTACCTCACACTTGGTGCCAACAGCCTCAATTCGATTGCCACGGACCGCTACGAAACCTTCAAACGGCAGGTCCCCCGTACCGGTAAAGACGCTCTTAGACGTCAGGACCGTCAAACGATCAGACATCACAACCACCTACACCGGAAGCATGCCAGAGATTGCCGTTACGATCAGGCCAAAGACGACCATGAAAATGAAGAACTTCCAAATGGTCTTCCACCATTGGCCAAACGAAATCTTAGACACGGCAAGGCCGGCGACCGTCATGCCCGCCACGGGACTGATAGTGTTGATGGTCTGATTAGCAAACTGGAGCGCGGTAACGGCAGCCTCGGGATTGAGGCCCATAAGCTCGGTCAGCGGACCCATGACGGGCATGGTGAGCGCCGCAAGTCCAGAACTCGAAGGAACCAGCAAAGAGAGCAGGCCAAGGACGATATACATAAACGTGGTGTAGACGGCGGCGGGTGCACCGGCGAGCGCAGTAGCGAGCGCCTGGAGGATGGTGTCGATGATCATGCCGCCCTCGGCGATGCCCAGAATGCCGCGAGCGATACCGATAACGATGGCGGCGTACGCAAAGTCGGCGAGACCCTTAACGAACTCCTCAGCGATCGTCTGCTGGTCAAGACCGCCCAGGATACCGGCAAGCAAGCCCATGCCAAGAAACACGGCGGAAATCTCATTCATGTACCAGCCCTGGGTAACAAGACCCCAGACGATGATGCCCATACCGCAAGCAAAATCGATAAGCACGAGCTTCTGACGGATAGTGAACTCTTCCTCGATGGAGGCATCGGTCACAGAAAACTCAACACGCTTGAGCTTATCGTCCTCGTACGTAATGGACGACTCGGGATTTTTCTTTACACGCATGGCGTAGCGCATGGCCCATGCGATACCGACGGCAGTGAAGATGACCCAAGAAACGGCGCGCAGCCACAGCTGAGGATTGCCCTCGATACCAATGATGCCTTGGGCGATCAAAACATTAAACGGGTCGATGGTCGAAGCACAATATCCCAGGTTAGGACCAAGGAAGCAGATGATAAACGCCGTCATCGAGTCATACCCGATACCCATCATGATGGGAATGAAGATGGCATAGAACGGTAGGGCTTCCTCAGACATACCAAACGTAGTGCCGCAAATGGACAGCAGCGTCATCGTGATGGGAATGATGAGGATGTCCTTGTTCTTGAGCTTTTTAATCACACGGCTCATGCCGGCATTCAAAGCGTTGGTCTTGGTGATGATTGCGAACGATCCGCCAATCAATAAGACGAACGCAACGACATCGGCAGCCTCCTGGATGCCCTTGGTGGGCGCTTGCAGGACCGCGAAGATATCTTGACCCAGATTGATGGTCTCGCCGGTCTCGGAATCGGTGTAGTTCTTATCGACCTGTTCATAGGTTCCAGCAACGGCGACTTCACGCTCGCCCGCCGCTGTCGAAATTGTCTTGCGCTGATACTGACCAGAGGGAACGATCCAAGTCAGGACCGCAAAGACAACGATCAGCAAGAACATGATCGTATAGACATGCGGTAATTTGAACTTAAAACGTCTGTTTGTCTTCTTCGCCTTCGTATCTGACATAGATACCTCCAAAGAACTCGAGACTGCATCGCATCTCGCTTCAACGCTTGCACAAGGCAAACGTTCTATGACGTTCTATAGATTACCAGCAGCTTTTCTCGTCATCAAGATAATTTCAAACTGATTGCCGCAACGCGGTTGAACGGTTGCGTTTGCGCCGTGAACGGTATGGAAACGCCCGGTGAGATGATCCACCGGGCGTCTCCATTCGCAATGTCCTAGATGTCAAAAACGTAGCGAGACCCAACGATCCGCTGACGACCGATGATAAACGGCCGCCGCTGCTCATCAAAGAAGAAGGCTTCCATATAAAACAAGGGTTCGCCAACGGGAACCGCCAGCAACCGAGCGACCTCGGGCGATGCGCACGCGATCTCGAGCGTGCACGGGTCGGTAAACGCAGGCGTCCGCCCCGTCCGGTTGCGCACGAACTCAAAAATGGATTGGTTAGATAGAGGCGCCGTTGATAGATAGGCGTTGTCCTCGTAAACGTATATGTTGTTCTCAAGCATGACAGGGACGCCATCGGCAGTACGCACGCGCTCAACGCAAATCAAGTCAGTTCCAACGGGAACACCAAAGAACTGTGCTTCGGTGGAATCCGCCGGCAGTATCTTTCTCGAAATGACACACGCCCCCGGTTCCATTCCGTTAGCGCGGCATGCGTCCGAAAAACTCTGGACGTCATCCTTCTGGCGAATCTTGCGCTTGAGCTTGGGGGCATTGACAAACGTGCCTTTCCCCTGTCGCTTCGTTAGATAGCCCTGTTGGACGAGCTCCTCAATAGCGCGTCGCACGGTAACGCGGCCAACTTTATAGCTCTCAGCCAATTCGAATTCGTTGGGTATCCGCGCACCTGCCTTGTAGGCACCGGAGTTGATTTCGTTTTTAATGATATCAATGACCTGTTGGTACAGCGGTATCGCTGCTTTACCGTCAGTTAGCCCTTCAGTCGGTGGCATATACCCTCTCCCAGCGCAATTACGTCTAAAACGGGCTTAAGGGCATTCAACAAGTCCTTAAGCCCGCATTAGCTTAAAGTATGCTAGGTGTCGCACCAAAATGTCGGGTATTTACTCATCGGACCCGAAAAACGCGCAACTAACGCGCTCTTACGCGAGTTCCAGCAGGTCCGGCAGCTGATCGATAATCTTATCCGCGGCGTCCTGACTAAAGCCAAAGCGCTCCTCGCGCTTGGCGATGACTGTCAGACCGGCGCGCTTGCCGGCAGTGATGCCAGGCACCGAATCCTCAACGCAGCAGCAGCGATTCGCGGGCAGCCCCAGCAGGTCCAGCGCATGCAGGTAGATGTCGGGCTCGGGCTTACTCTCCTTAAACTGCTCGCCGCTCACCACATACTCAAAGGCATCCGACAGCCCGCACGCGTTGAGCACTTCCTCGATGCTATCCATGGGAGACGAGCTGGCAAGCGCCACGCGAACGCCACGGCGCGGCAGCTCTCGAATCGTATCCACAGCGCCTGGGTTAATCAAAGCCTGATAGTCGCGCGGACGCTTATGCGCCCACTCGTCCCAACGGGCCAACGCTTCCTCGCCAGTGAAATGCCCCTTACCGGCGCGCTCAAACCAATCGACCAGCATATGCAGGAAGAACTGATGCGAGGTACCGACTTGCCCATTCAACTCCTCTTGAGTCAGGTTAAGCCCAAGCTCCTTGGCAAACGCGGCAGTCTCGCCCAGGTAGTAATACTCGGTATCGACAATGACACCGTCCATGTCAAAGATAACGGCGTCGAACGGAAATGCGGACACGGCACCCTCCCTAACAAAAGGGCGCCCGCAAGCAGGCGCCCAAACCATGCATTAATCGGCGATTCTAACCCAGCAGCTTATCCAGCGCCACTGCAATACCGTCTTCGTTGTTATTGGCGGTTACCATCTGGGCAACTGCCTTAACCTCATCGACGGCGTTGCCCATGGCAACACCGGTGCCGGCCCACTCAATCATGGACTTGTCGTTCTGGCCGTCGCCAAACGAGACGACCTCGCTGGCATCGATACCGAGCTTGGGCAGGGCACCCTCGAGCGCACGGGCTTTGTCGATACCGGGCGCCGTGTACTCAAAGTACCAGTCGGCCGTAAACATGCCCGAAAGCGTCTGGGTAAAGGGCGCATACATCTCCTCGTAATGCGCCTGCAGGTAGGTCGGATCACCCGCCGTCAGCAGCTTGTCCACGGGATAAGTGTCCACGACCTCATGCAAGCTCTCGACCTCGCGAATCTTAAGATCGCACGCATCGCGCTCATACTTGACGATATTCTTCTGCAAGCCGTCAGGCAGCGTGATCATGCAATGGTACGAGTCCTCGACGTGCAAATCGCGACCGAGCGAAATCATAGGGATCACGTCGAAATTGCGCAGATGATCAATCAGACGGTGCAGCTCGTCAGCCGGCATGGCCTGGTCAAAAAGGACCTCATCGGTCTGAGCGTCGACCACATGCGCGCCATTAAAGGCAACTAGCAGACCGTCATGGTTTTGAAGGTCGAGCTCCTGCGCCAAGGCGTGCAACCCCCATGCGGGACGGCCCGAAGCCAAGATGAGCTTAATGCCCGACTCCTGCGTCGCGAGCAGCTTCTCGCGCGTACGCGGGCTGATGACCTTTTGGTCGTTGGTGAGCGTACCGTCGATATCCATTGCGATGGCTTTGATTGCCATATGTGCCTCCCTGTCATTGAGCAACCTTGTCTGAGCCATCATACAGAACACCCACGGCGGCGCTGTTTGCAACGGGAAAAATGTCACATTGTCCCAAACATGAACGGCGTGCCTTCGACGATTGCGATGCCCGTCGAGGCGCCTCCCGATACATTCCATTCTATCCAGATAGCAAAGGGCCCGCATCCCAACGGATACGGGCCCTTGTCGGCTATGCGTTAGTTTTCGCAGCGAATCCTACTTACGGTGCGCGCGATAGAACTCGATGAGCGCCTGGGTCGAAGCGTCCTGCTCGGCCTTGGCGGCGTCGTCGTGGAAGGCAGGGGTGATCTGCTTGGCAAGCTGCTTGCCCAGCTCAACGCCCCACTGGTCGTAGGAGTCGATGCCCCAGACCGTACCCTCGACAAACGTGATGTGCTCGTACAGGGCGATGAGCTCGCCGAGCGCGAACGGGGTCAGCGTGTCGCCAAAGATCGAGGTCGTCGGGCGGTTGCCCTCAAAGCAGCGAGCCGGGACGATCTGCTCGGGCGTGCCCTCGGCACGAACCTCGTCGGCCGTCTTGCCAAAGGCGAGCGCCTTGGTCTGGGCCAAGAAGTTGCCCAGGAACAGCTCGTGCACGTCCTGGCCGCTGTCGGTCGCGGGGTTAGCGGTGTTGGCGAAGGCGATGAAATCGGCCGGAACCACCACGGTGCCCTGGTGCAGCAGCTGGTAGAAGGCATGCTGGCCGTTGGTGCCGGGCTCGCCCCAGAAAATCTCACCGGTGTCGGAGGTCACGGCGCTGCCGTCCCAGCGGACATGCTTGCCGTTGGACTCCATGGTGAGCTGCTGCAGGTAGGCCGGGAAGCGGTGCAGGTACTGGCAGTACGGCAGCACGGCGTGGCTCTTGGAACCGAAGAAGTTGACGTACCAGACGTTGAGCAGGCCCATCAGCGCGACGGCATTGTTCTCGAGCGGCGTGTTGCAGAAGTACTCGTCGATGGCGTGGAAGCCCTCAAGGAACTGCTGGAAACGCTCGGGGCCGAGCACGACGATCAGCGACAGGCCCACGGCGGAGTCAACGGAGTAGCGGCCGCCGACCCAGTTCCAGAAACCGAAGGCGTTGGCCGGGTCGATACCGAAAGCCTCGACCTTCTCGAGTGCGGTGGAAACGGCGACGAAGTGCTTTGCCACGGCCTCTGCGTTCTGCTCATCGGAGCCATCGATGGCGCCCTGAGCCTTGAGCTGCTCGAGCATCCAGGTCTTGACCTCGCGGGCGTTGGTGAGGGTCTCAAGCGTGGTGAAGGTCTTGGAGACGATGATCACGAGCGTGGTCTCGGGATCGAGGCCCTTGAGCTTCTCTGCCTGATCGTTGGGGTCGATGTTAGAGATGTAGCGGCAGTCGATACCGGCGTCTGCGTAGGGACGCAGGGCCTCGTAGGCCATGACCGGGCCCAGGTCGGAGCCGCCGATGCCGATGGACACCAGATGCTCGATCTTCTTGCCGGTAACGCCCTTCCACTCACCGGAGCGCACGCGCTCGGCAAAGGCGTACATGCGGTCGAGGACCTCGTGCACGTCGGCAACGACATCCTGGCCGTCAACGATGAGCTGGCCCTTCTCGCTTGCCGGGCGGCGCAGCGCGGTGTGCAGGACGGCGCGGTCCTCGGTGGTGTTGATGTGCTCGCCGGAGAACATGGCGTCGCGGCGCTCCTCGAGCTTCACCTCGCGGGCAAGATCGCACAGCAGCTTGACGGTCTCATCGGTCACCAGGTTCTTGGACAGATCGAAGTGCAGGTCACCGGCGTCAAAGCTCAGCTTGTTCACGCGCTCGGCATCGGCGGCGAACCAGGCCTTGAGGTCGATACCTTCGGCCTCGAGCTTCTCCTGATGAGCCTCGAGCGCCTTCCAAGCGGCAGTCGACGTAGCGTCGATAGGTGCGGCAACAGTTGCCATAGAGTCCTCCTCAGCATACGAGCGCACGCCTCCATGCGCCCGGACATTCAGATGCCACTATTCTAGCGCAGGTCAAGACTATAATCAGCGAGCGTTGCTAATCGGCCCCCAAACGGCAACCGACCAAAAAGGGACAGGTTTATTTTGGCAGGTCAAACGCTTTACCAACCAAAAATAACCCATCCCTTTATGCCAAATATTAGGCCGCGGCGCAGACGCTACCGAGCAACTCACGCAGAGGAGACCCGATGCCCTCCAGCAGTTCGGGCGCGATGATGGCAAAAACGGGAACCTCGCCGACGCCCACGACGGCAGGCACCTTGCCCTCCGAGACAATGCATCCATAAGGCACAAAGCCGTCTCCGCCGGCATCGAGCGCCGCCATGCGACGGGCGAGCTCGCGTGCAAAGCCGGCAGTATCGGCATCGCCAATCGCCAAGACAAAGTCCACGCCTTCGTCGGTCGCCAGGGCCACGGCTTCGTCTATCAGCTCGTTTCCCCCGTCGCCCTCAACCGAGCCGCAGCGGAAAAGCACGCGCTCGAGCAGAGCTCGATCAAGCGAGCCGAGTGCCGCCGAGACAAGCTCATCGCGCGTATGCTTGTCACCGCCCAGCACGACCAGCGCCTTGGTACCACCGTAGTGAGCTACCAATCGTCCGCACCAGCGAGCCACGTCTCCATCCGCAACAAGGCGCGTCGGCATACCAAACCCATAGTTGACCATTATCCCCACAACCCTTCCGTGCTTTATGGTGGTATCAATCGTTAGCCTCATGCTACGAAGCGAGCTTTTCCGAGCTGTTTCGCACTCTTTAGAGCTGCGTTAAAACCCGATGCAGCCGCACGACCATACCCACCAAAACTAACCAGTCCCTTTTTGGCAGGTTTTGACGGTGTCCGCGCAAGCAGGTATTATCGAACAGGTATTCGATAAGAACATGTGTTTGATGGGAGGGATCACGTGGAGCACGAGCAGCATACCTATATCTGCATCGACCTTAAGACGTTCTACGCCAGCGTCGAGTGTGTCGACCGCGGGCTCGACCCACTCACCACGTGCCTGGTCGTTGCCGATGAATCGCGCGGACGCACGACCATCTGCCTCGCCATTACGCAGGCCATGAAAGACCTCGGGATACACAACCGCTGCCGTCTGTTCGAGATTCCCGACGGCATCGACTACATCAAGGCCATACCGCGCATGCAGCACTACATGGAGGTGTCGGCGAAAATCTACGGCATCTATCTGGAATACGTGAGCCCGCAAGACATTCACGTCTATTCAATCGACGAGTGCTTTATCGACGTGACGCCCTATCTAGACCTCTACCACACCGATGCCGAAGGGTTCGCCTGCATGTTGCGCGACGAGGTCCTCGCGCGCACCGGCATCACGGCCACCGTCGGTATCGGCCCCAACCTATTCCAGGCTAAAGTAGCGCTCGATATTACCGCGAAGCACGTACCCAGCCGCATCGGCATACTCGATAACGAAACCTTTCGCAAGGAGATCTGGCCGCATCGACCCATCACCGACATCTGGGGTATCGGCCCCGGTGTGGCAGCCCGGCTCGAAAAGTACGGCGTCTACGACCTGATGGGTGTCGCCGCGCTCGACGAAAACCTGCTTTACGATGAACTCGGCGTCAATGCCGAATATCTCATCGACCACGCCTTCGGGCGTGAGCCGACAACCATCGCCGATATCCAAGCCTATCGCCCACAGGCAACCTCAACCACCACAGGACAGGTGCTCTCGAAGGGCTATGCCTACGAGCAGGCCTACACCGTCTTGCGCGAGATGGTCGACAACGCCGTACTGGACTTGATCGATAAGCACGTGGTGTGTGACAGCATCTCGCTCTTCGTGGGCTACGCGAGCGAGCGAGCCGACATACGCCGACTCGATGCCAGCGGCACGGCGCAATATGTAGACGGATGCGGACACCTGCGCTCGAGCACGTCAGGTATCGAGCCTACCGCGACCGCCGGCCCCGAACTCGCGCCCCGTGCGCCCAAGCCCGTCCAGCGCGATGACGAACGGCGTCGCCTGGTGCGCGAGGCGCAGGCAATCGACGGCATCTTTGTGGGGGAACACGGCGGCAAACCGCGCGGTGGCTATGCCGCACTCTTCGCGCACTCCAACGCCTCGCGAAAACTGCCCGAGCGCACCAATTCATTTAAGAAGATCATGGGCTATTTCGATGAGCTCTGGGCGCAGGCTGTCGATCCCAAACGACCGGTCAAGCGCATCAACCTGGGATTTGGCAATCTGGTGCCCGAAGAATTTGCCACCATCGATCTGTTTAGCGACGTCGAGGCCGATGAGCGCGAGCGCGACCTGGCCCGTGCCGTCCTGGCCGTAAAGGGTAAATACGGCAAAAACGCGCTCGTCAAGGGGCTGAGCTTTACTGCCGGCGCCACCGCACGCGAACGCAACGACCAGATAGGAGGACATCGTGCCTAAGCCCCAACAGCAGCCGATGCGGCCACCGACACCTTTTGAACGCCTAGCGGACCCCGAGGGAAGACACCGCGCCGCCGACCCCAGACTCACCGCCAACGGTGCCGTGCGCGCCAACCGCGCCGCACAGTTTATGCCCTTTGCCGCCCTCACGGGATACTACGAGCTCGTACGCAAGCAAGAAATCACTGTCGAGCCCAAATGCGAACTCACGGAAGAAAAAGCCCTCGAGCTTTCGCATAAGCTCGAGGGCCTCAAACGTGGCGACCTGGTCCGCGTCACCTATTACGACACGTACGGCTATCGCGCTCGCACGGGCATCCTTGACGAAGTGCTCCCCGCCTTCAAACTGCTCAAGCTCAAGGATATCGCCATCGACTTCGACGACATCCAAGACATCGAACTTCGCGGACGAGCCTAGCCAAGGAAGCGCATCCAGGGCGGCGCTTACAGCGTCATGACGTAGTAGCCCGCGTCTTTCACGGCCGTCTCGAGGACACCGCGATCAACCGGACGCTTAGAGCGCACGCGTGCCGTGTGGTCCGCATACGTCACCGTTGCCCACACGCCATCCAGCGCATTGAGGGCATTGGCTACGTTCTGAGCGCAGCCGTCACAGCTCATGCCGCCGATGAGCAGCTCATCGCTATAGGGATAGTGTGACGCATCGGTATCCGTCACAACAACCTTTTTGGCCTTCTTGCCGCTCGCACCATCGCTGCAACAACTCTTCCCGTGTGTCGAAGCGGCAATGCGACGCAGTCCAAAAAACATGCCGACGGCAATGACGGCCAGCACGATGAGATTCGCAGGGTTGAGCAAGTCACTCATGCGTTCCCCTTTCAAGTAGCCCTATCTAGATACCCCCATGGGGTGTCCCCATCTTAACCCAAAACCATGTCCGTTCGATCAATTAGTTTCCCTTTTCTTACTTTTTAGTTGACCAGGGCTTACTTTCGTGTATAAGTTTTCCTAGGCTAACAGTTTAGATCCGTAAGGAGCGCCGTGACTCAAACCATTGACATCCCAACGTTTCAGGCAGCAGTCGTGCGCAACTGCTCCCCCACGCTCGCGGGCATCAAACCGGCATCGCTCTTTACCTATCCCGGCGTCTACGCCCATCAGGATGGTTCGGGCGCGACCGCGCCAATCACAGAACACCGAGCACGCCTGCTCGACGTTATCGCCCAGTGCAATCGCGAGCTTGACCCGCTCGGCATCCACCTGAGCGTTTTGGTCTGGCGGCCCTGCGGAGCGCTCGTGTACGTGTACCGAGCCAAAAGCCTCACCACCTATTTCGCAGACCCTCGCGCCCAAACGGCGCTCGCCTCGGAAGGCTACGACACGGGAGACCTTTCGACATGCCTTGTGCATTTGGCATCACGCATCACGCTCGCGAGCAATAACGCCGCGGAATGCGCATGCGGTAAAACCCGATGCGCATTGGACTATCAAGCTAGCTGCAGCAAAGACTGCACCTGCGAGTTTCCGCACGAAATAGGCTACTTCCTTGGATATCCCTACGACGACGTGCACGAGTTTATCGTCCAGCGCGGCGAGAACTACAAGGTCTTTGGGGCCTGGAAGGTCTACGCAAATGTCGAGCAGGCGCTTGCGACGTTTGATGCCTACCGTGCCTGCACCCAATACTTCACTTTTATCTATCAGCAGGGCTGCAGCCTGGCGCAACTTGCCCAGGCAACCCGATAGAACGTACAAACCGCGGCAAGCGCCGCACGACCGAAAGGACAAAACATGAGCAAGATCGCCGTCGTCTATTGGAGCGGTACGGGCAACACCGAGGCCATGGCCAACTTCGTCGCGGAGGGCGCGACGTCAGCCGGAGCCGAGACAGAGGTCATCTCCTGCGCCGACTTCTCCGCCGACAAGGCCGCCGAATATGATGCCTTCGCCTTCGGCTGCCCCGCCATGGGCTCCGAAGAGCTTGAGTACGACGAGTTCCAGCCGATGTGGGACGAAGTCAAGGAAATTCTCGGCGAGAAGAAGGTCGTTCTTTTTGGTTCCTACTCGTGGGCCGAGGGCGAATGGATGGACAACTGGAAGGCAGACGCCGACGAGGCGGGTGTCAACGTCGTCGATTCCGTAATCTGCTTCGACGCCCCCGATGACGAGGGCGAGACCGCTTGCAAGGCCCTCGGAGCCGAGCTCGTGTAACGAACCCAGGGCTTCCAAAAGAGCCTGCATCAAAGCGCATCCCCGTCCCTACAAAAGAGCGGGGGCTGGATTCAAGTCCAGCCCCCGCTCTTTTATAACGGCAGTTACATCAATCGGCTACGAGATGTTGCCCAAGAACGCCTTGGTGCGCTCGCTCTTGGGATGGTCGAAGACCTCACTCGGCGTACCCTCTTCCACGATAACGCCACCGTCCATAAAGACGACGCGGTCGGCGACGTCGCGGGCAAAGCCCATCTCGTGCGTCACGACGATCATGGTCATGCCATCGCGTGCCAGGTCGCGCATGACACCCAGAACGTCGCGGACAAGCTCGGGGTCAAGCGCCGACGTGGCCTCGTCAAAGAGCATCACGTGTGGATTCATCGACAGGGCGCGGGCGATGGCAACGCGCTGCTGCTGGCCGCCCGAGAGCTGGCTCGGCATAAAGTCGATACGCTCGGCAAGACCGACCTTGGTCAGCTCCTCGACGGCGATCTTCTCGGCCTCTTCCTTGCTGCGCTTGAGCACCTTTTGCTGCGCAAGCATGACGTTCTTTTTGACCGACAGGTGCGGGAACAGGTTGAACTGCTGAAACACCATGCCCAGGTGCGTGCGCACTTTGTTGAGGTCGACACCCTTGGCGCACACATCCACGCCCTCAACGATAATCGAGCCGCTCGTGGGCTCCTCAAGACGGTTGATGCAGCGAAGCATCGTCGACTTACCCGAGCCCGAGGGGCCCAGGACCACGACGACCTCACCCTTGTGCACATCCAGATCGATGTCGCGCAGGACCACGTTATCGCCAAAGGCCTTCTGGAGGTTCTTGATGCTGACGACGACCTCGTTCGAGTTATTGGTTTCGCTCATGATAGGACCTCCTTACAGACCGGCGATGTGATCGGCGGGCGTCGCGACAACCTGTCCGGCGCTCTTGGCGGGACGCTTCTTCTTGGTCTCGGCCGTGCCCAGCAGCCTCGCCTCAAGACCGCTCACCAAGCGAGCAAGCGGCAGAGTAATGACCAAATAGAACAGGGCGGCAACCACATACGGCGTAATGGAGCCCGTCGTGGCCACGATGGTACGGGCGTTCATGACGATCTCGACCACGCCCACGGCGGCGAGCAGCGACGTATCCTTGTAGAGCAGGATAAACTCGCTGGTCAGCGTAGGCAGGACATTGCGGAACGTCTGCGGAATCATAACGTAGAGCAGCGTCTGGAAGGCATTCATGCCCAGCGAGCGCGCAGCCTCGTTTTGACCCTTCGGGATCGACTGAATACCGGCACGGAAGATCTCGCACAGATACGCAGACGAGTTCATGGCCATGACGATGACGCCCAGGACATAATCATCCACCTTGACGCCGGCCAGCGGCAGGCCAAAGAACGCGATATATATCTGCAGGAACGCCGGCGTGCCGCGGATGATATTCACGTAAATGCCGGCAAGGCAACGCAGGATGCGCGACTTGGAAATGCGCATGAGCGACAGCGCGAAGCCAAAGGGAATTGCCAGCGGAAACGCCACGAGCACGATCGAGAGCGACATGAGGAAGCCCTTAAAGACGATCGGCAGGCTCTGGACCAAAATGACCGGGTTCAGGAACAGGCGCAGGAACATATTGGAGTTCCACGCCTCGACCCACGGCTGCTCCTTAAGGTCGGCCAAGAAGTTATCGAATGCCGTCACGCCCTTAATCTCAACCGAGGGCATCTTGGAGATTTTCTTGGTCGAGCCATCGGCCAAGGTATAGGTTCCGCTAAAGGCCTCATCGCCGCCCTCGACAGGGAAGGTCACGCCGTAAACCTCAACGCGGAAATAACCGCCGGCAGGTGCCGTCTCGCCAAAGTCAATCTTGAGCGTCTGACCATCGGCCTTGCATGTAGGCTTCATGGGCGTACGGTCCATGAGGTCCTCGCCCGAGAGCATCGTCAGCCGCGTGTCGTCGGCACCAAACGTCGTGCCGTCGACAAACGTCAGCGAAAGGCCGCTCAGTTCCTCGTCGGCGTCGGCCTGAACTTCCCAGGTAATGCGCGTCTCGGTACCGCCGACCACATCGCTGCCCGAACCGGTGTTGGGTCGGGCGGTAATCTTTGTGGTCTCAAGCGCCTGGGCAGTCGAGGGCATAGAAATTCCCGCGCACACCAGCGCGAGCGCCACGGCCATGACGCAGGCTAGCTTTTGGAGCAAGGCGGACAGTGGAAAACGCTGCTCCGCGGCCCCTTTGTTCAGTCGAGACAAGGTGGCTCCTATCGTAGAAGTTGCCGGCAAAACGAGACGGAAACGCTCTCCGTCAAGAGAAGCGCAAAGGCCCTCTCCGCCAAAACGGAAAGGGCCCGCGCGCAATCAAGTAGCTATTTTACTTGATGTTGTACTTAGCCATGAGGGCGTCGACGGTACCATCGTCGGTCAGGTCCTTGATGGCCTGGTTGATGTCGTCCTTGAGCTTGGTGTTGCCCTGGTTGATGGCGATGGCGTACTCCTCACCGGTGCTGATCTGCTTGATGGTCTGGCAGGTGTTGAACTGCTCAGCGGTCAGCTGGCTGGCAACGGAGCGGTTGGTGACTACGGCGTCGCCCTTATCGGACTGCAGGGCGCTGAAGCACTCGGTGGCGTCCTTGTAGGGGACGATCTTGGCCTTGGGGAAGTTCTCCTGGGCAAAGGCCTCAGCGGTTGAGCCAGACTGGACGATGATGGTAGCGTCGGCGTTGTTGAGCTTCTCGCTGTAGTTGTCGGCCGTGATGTCGGTGTTATCAACCTTGGTCACGATAGCCTGATCGTCCATGTAGTAGGAATCGGAGAAAGTGACTTCCTTCTCACGCTCGGGCGTGTCGGTGATAGCCGCGATGGCGACGTCGTACTTGGCGCCCGAAGCAACCCCCGGAACCAGCGTGTCAAAGTCATTATTGACGTACTCGACATCTAGGCCCAGCTTGTCGGCGATGGCCTTGATGAGCTCAAGGTCAAAGCCCTGATAGTCGCCGTTGTCGTCCTTATACTCAAACGGAGCGTACTCGGCAGAGGTGCCGACGGTCAGCGTACCGTCCTTGACGAGCGCGTACTCCTTGGAGCCGTCGACCTTCTCGACCTTCACGTCGTCAGAGCTGCTGGAACCGGCATCAGAACCAGAGGTGGCGTTGGACGAGCCGCAGCCCGTCAGAGCGAGGGCGAGCGCCATAGCACCCGTGGCGGCAAATGCGCCAAGCTTCTTCAGCTTCATAATCAGTCTCCTTCCAATGACCCCACGTGATTCAGAGGTCTGCAAAAACTGTGGGTTATTATGCACCCGCTTGGAAGAATCTGCAATCAGAAAACTGATTGAAACAAACCCATAACGTGAATGGAGCACTCCACTTTATGGCAGCCATTACTGCTGCAACGACCTTAACAGTTTGATTTCAGCCGCATAACCTGCAAGTTCGTTCGGTGTCTCCAAAATGAATGGCAATGCGCGCAAGCGGACATTCGATACAATATTCTGCATAACCTGCATACCGCCACCAAATTCCTCGCTGCCAAGGTATCCCTTGCCGATGCACTCGTGACGATCTTTATGGGCGCCACAAGGATTCTTCGAATCGTTGATGTGTACGGCACGCAAGCGATCGATACCCACCACGCGGTCGAACTCGTCGAGTACGCCGTCCAGATCATGGATGATGTCGTAGCCGGCATCGCTCACATGGCAGGTGTCCAAACAAACGCCCAGCTTATCGGACAGCTCTGGGCGCTTGGCGGCAACGCCCTCGATAATGCACGCCAGTTCTTCAAAGCTACGGCCCACCTCGGTGCCCTTGCCCGCCATGGTCTCGAGCAATACCGTCGTCTGCTGTCCCTCAAACATCACCTGGCACAGCGTGTCGACAATCATCTGAATGCCGGCGTCTGCCCCCTGTCCCACATGCGCACCGGGGTGGAAGTTGTAGTAGTTGCCGGGCAGTGCTTCCAGACGCTGCAAGTCCTCGGCCATTGCCTCCAAGGCAAACTCGCGCGCCCGCTCTTTGGCAGAACAGGGGTTGTAGGTATAAGGGGCATGCGCCACGAGTGGGCCAAAATCATTTTGCTCCATAAGCTCGCGCAGGGCCGCCACATCATCCATGTCAAGGTCTTTCGCCTTGCCGCCGCGCGGGTTGCGCGTAAAGAATGCAAAGGTATTGGCGCCAATGGATAGCGCCGTCTCCCCCATCGCCCGATAGCCCTTCGTCGTCGAAAGATGGCACCCAATCGTCAGCATCCCCAGCTCCCCCTCATCAGTTGCGGTGAAATAGTTCCTGTTTAAGCCTTATTTTGCCGCAAATAGGAACTATTCCACCGCAAGTTATAAAAGGGGCATCAGGGGCAAGGTCCGCCGAGCCCCCTTGAGCACCAGCACCGCAGCCTAGAGCGTCAAGCGAATCGCATCGATTATCTGCGCGCAGCGCTGCGTGGCGGCAAGAGGCATAACGGGGCTTTCAAGCTCTCCCGTCTGGACGAGCTGCGTCGCATGCTGAATTTCGCCGTAGAAATCATCGACATCAAACGGGGCATTAATTTCGAGCATTCGTCCGTCGGAGTACTTCACATGGGCGAGCTCGGGGCGATGGAGGCGCTCGATTTCCACCGAACCCCGTTCGCAAGCAATCATTAAGCGGCTTTCATATGCTGCTTTGCCGTCGCACACCATATGAATGGGTATACCGCCGACACTCATATGGATCTCATCGGCCCAATCCACGCGGCCGCCTAATACGTCACGCCAGCGAACTTCACGAGACGAAACATCGCACGCACCCGCAAGCAGATCCTCAAACCACCCGACCGCATAGCAGCCCATGTCATATAGACAGCCGCCCTGCAACGGATCGAGCAGATAACTCGAAGGGAACTCACCATAATCGAGTTTTTGCACGCTTTCGATCGAGACGATACAGCCGAGCTCGCCCGACGCAAGCAAGTCCTCCACGCGAGTGCGCATCGGGCAAAACCGATTCTTCATCGCCTCCATAAACAGCACGCCGCACTCGCGAGAGGCGGAGGCAATCGAGAGAGCCTCTTCCTCACTCAAAACGGCCGGCTTTTCGCACAGCACGGCCTTTCCGGCGCGCAGCGCGCGACAGGCCCAACGCGTATGCATACCATGCGGAAGAGCCAAGTAGATTGCGTCGACATCGGGGTCGGCAATCAGCGCATCATAAGCCGCATCGCCGCCATCGTCAGCCGTGACATAACTGTGCGCAGCATCGATCGAAAACGCTCGACAAAATTCCTCGACATGTGCAGGAGTGCGGCCGGCCGCAGCCACCAGCCGTGCCCCGTCGACCTTCTTGAGCGACGATGCAAATCGATGCGAAATGTGCCCAGCGCCCAAAACGCCCCAACGAACCTCACGCAAATCATCACATGAATCCCGATAGCCCACGACAGCCCCCTTCAGTTGCGACGAAATAGTTCCTGCTATCGCCCTATTCTGCCGCAAACAGGAACTATTCCATCACAAGATATAAAAGGGTCATGAGGAGCGAGTTTTGCTGAAGACTTTAAGCGCGGCCGTTACGGGGCCAGGCTGGAAACGTCGGCGCGCGTCGTCGAGACGCTCGGGGATATCGATGTGTTGCGGGCAGTGACGCGCACATTTGCCGCACTTGACGCAATTGCTCACGAGCTTGGGCTCGCTCGTGCGCACCGCGCTCGCCGTAAAGTATTGCGACAGCCCCGTAAACCAGCTGTGCGCATAGCTCGCGTTGTAAGCGGCAAAGCAGCCGGGAATGTTAATACCCTTGGGACATGGCATGCAGTAGCCGCATCCCGTGCAGGGCACGCGATTCGATTTTTCAAACTCCGCCAGCACGCGTGCGATGGTATCGAGCTGAGCGGCTGTCATCGAATCCGGCAGGGCCCGATCGGCCAGCACCGCGTTCTCGTCCACCTGCGCGGTATCGGTCATGCCCGAAAGCAGCATCGTGACTTGAGGATGGTTCCACACCCACGAAAGGCCCCAAGCAGCCGGCGTCTTCAGGTACGGATCGCGTACGTCATCGAGCACGGCGCGGGCCCGCGGAGGCAGCTTGCCCGCCAGGCGTCCGCCCAAAAGCGGTTCCATCACAAACACCGCGAGCCCGCGCTCGGCGGCTGCTATAAGTCCCGCCGTTCCCGCTTGGTAGCGCTCTCCAGCGTAGTTGTACTGAATCTGGCAAAAATCCCAGTCATACGCGTCGAGCATCGTGAGGAAGTCCGCCGCACTGCCGTGATACGAAAAACCTATCTGGCGAATACGCCCCGCAGCCTTTTGGTGCGCAATCCAGTCTTCGATGCCCAACGCCACCACGCGCTCCCACTGGGCGGGCGAAGTGATGTTGTGCATAAGGTAATAGTCGATATGGTCGGTCCGCAGGCGACGCAGTTGCTCGTCGAAGAACCGGTCGAAATCCTCCGCGCACTTGCACGAAGCGTGCGGCAACTTGGTCGCCAGCAACACCCGGTCGCGCAGCCCCAAGCGCTCAAGTGAGGCGCCCACGCACGCCTCGTTACCGGGATAGAGATACGCAGTATCCAGATAATTAATCCCCTGCTCCACCGCATGGGAAATGATGGCATCGGCTGTCTTCGCATCGGGGTGTCCCGGCGAACCGGGAAACCTCATGCAGCCCAGACCCAGAGCAGATATTCGGTTACCACTTTTGGGGTCAACGCGGTATTGCACGGCCCCTCCCTTCGCCATCAGCGCCCCGGCAAGGCGAAACACAATGGTCACGCGGCCGAAACATCGTGGAATCGCAATCGAGAACGTATCGTAACGCAGCAGAAATCGAGCTGTCACGGCACCGCTTTAACATCAGCAAAAAGCCCGATGAAAGGAGTCACCCATGCCCGCGCTCGACCTTTGGAACCTCGCATCCCAGCTCAAAAGCACCGATTATCGCTGGGTTGACCTCACCCATACGCTCTCGTGCGACACCCCGCACTGGTTTGGCTTTGAGCCATTTGAGTCCACCAAGCTCTTCGACTACCTGCCCGGCACGCCCGAAGATATGCTCGCGCCCATGCGTTGCTTCCAGTATTCGGTCGCCTCGCAGTACGGCACCCACGTCGACGCGCCGCGCCACTTCCATGTCGATGGCCGCTCCCTTGGCGAGATCGAACCTATCGAGTTTATGCATCCGCTCTGCGTCATCGACAAGCACGAGGAGTGCGCCGCAAACCCCGACTTTATCCTGACCATCGATGACCTCAAGGCTTGGGAGGACGAGCACGGTCGCATTCCCAAGGACGCTTTCGTCGCCTTCCGCTCCGACTGGTCCAAGCTCGCCGACCTCGAAAACAAGGACGAGGACGGCCAACCCCACTACCCCGGCTGGGACCTCGATGCCATCAAATGGCTTGTAGAAGAGCGCAACATCGGTGCCATCGGCCACGAACCGGCAGACACCGACCCCGCAACCGTGACCACACGCGAGAATGCCTACCCCTACCCCGGCGAACAGTACATCCTCTCGGTCGACCGTTACCAGATTGAGGTCATGGACCATCTGGACGAGCTTCCCGCCACGGGCGCCGTCATCTTCTGCACCTTCCCCAAGGTGCGTGATGGCGTCGGATATCCCGCACGTGTCTTTGCGGTCTGCCCCGCGTCATAAGTTCCCATGCGTTTGTTCTTCTAAATACGGCCATCCGGTGCACGCGACATGGCCCGGCGGCATACAATCCATCAGACGCCCCATACGCGGTCGCCTTTTTATGGGGAGATGATTCACATGCAGATCAACAAGGTCGCCTTCATCGGCAAGGGCGGCGTGGGCCTGCTCTACGGCAGCATGATCGCCCAAGCGCTCGGCAACGACGCCGTCGAATACGTTATGGACGACGCGCGCTTTGAGCGCCACGCGGGTGATGCGCTCACCGTCAACGGCAAGCCCTGCGCGCTCAAGTCCGTCCGCGCGAGCGAGGCGACGCCCGTCGACCTGGTCATCCTCACGGTCAAGACAACCGGACTCGACCAGGCGCTCAAGACTATGGAACGCATCGTAGGGCCCGACACGCTCATCGCATCCCTATGCAACGGCATCACGAGCGAGCAAAAGATTGCCGAGCGCTTTGGCTGGGAGCACACCGTCCTCGGAATCTGCCAAGGCATGGACGCTGTGTTTCTCAACGGCGCGCTCACCTTTACCAATGCGGGCGAGATCCGCTTTGGTGCGGCCGCCGGCACCGACCCCGCGACCGTCACCGCTATCGACGGGCTCTACACGCGCTGCGGCATCGCCCATACCGTCGAGCACGACATCGCACATCGCATGTGGGCCAAACTCATGCTCAACGACGGCATCAACCAGACCTGTATGGCCTACGGCGGCACCTACGGAAGCGCTACGGAGCAGGGCTCCGAGCAGCTCCGCAGTTTTGTCTCCGCCATGCGCGAGACGCTTGCAGTCGCCAATGCCGAGGGCATCGAGCTCACCGAGGAAGACCTGACGCAGATGGTGCGTCTCATAAAAGGGCTCGATCCCGCCGGCATGCCCTCGATGGCGCAAGACCGCATCGCTCAACGCAGAACCGAGGTCGAGGAATTTGCGGGTACCATCTGCCGCCTCGCGGCCAAGCACGGTATCCAGGTGCCGCAAAACGAATGGCTCTATTCGCGCATCCGCGAAATCGAGGCCAGCTGGTAACGCCGCCGCGCCGCATTCAACAGTCTCAATAGCAAAAACCGCCGCAAAGGGCACTCCCCTTGTGGCGGTTTTCATGTTCAGCCATGGCCAACAGTCATTTTCGCAACAACTAGAGATGCGACTCCGGAACCTCGTCCTCATCGTCGCGACAAAGGACAACACCAGCGCTTCCCAGCAGTGTGACCGCGATCAGCGCGCCGGCCACGATAGGAGT
>DYAA01000165.1 GCA_019419405.1 Collinsella sp.
TGGTGCCGCTGATCCAAGCCGCCTGTCCGGCGGCCCCCGGTGCGGCGACCGACGAGATCGCTCCCTTTGCCGTGCCGCTCGATGATGCCGACACGCCGCGCGCGTGGTATTACGCGTTGCTGGATTACGGCGCGTATCTTAAAAAGATGCTGCCCAACCCGTCCAGGCGCTCGGCGGGCTATAGTCGTCAGTCCAAGTTTGAGGGCTCGCGTCGTCAAAAGCGCGCGCATATCGTGCGTATGTTGCTGGCAGCGCGCGATGGCCAGCCGGCGGGGATTACGCTTGCTGATACCGTGGTGGGCGTTAACGAGATGGAAGCGGCAGCCGGTCGCGGGCCGGTCGAGTGCGACTTGATCGCGGGTATTCTAGCTGACCTGGAGCGTGAGGGCTTTTGCCGAGCCGAGGGCGATCGCTGGCTGAGCATTTAGCCCGTGCAAATCTGAAGAACAGGATTGTAAGGTTTAGATTTTCGGCAGGGGGTACCATAAAATAAGGCCGCTCAAAGCCTATGGGCGGCATGTATTGAAGGGAAGTACACCTATGGATTTTGAGAGCTCCCAAACCAAGAAGAACCTTGAGACCGCTTTTGCCGGTGAGTCCCAGGCGCACACCAAGTATCGCTACTATGCATCCAAGGCTAAAAAGGACGGTTACGTTCAGATCTCGAATATCTTTGCCGAGACGGCGGGTAACGAGTCCGAGCACGCCAAACTGTGGTTTAAATATCTGCACGACGGCGCCGTTCCGGGCACTCTGGACAACCTGCGCGACGCCGCCGCGGGCGAGAACTACGAGTGGACCACGATGTATGACGAGTTTGCCAAGACCGCCGAGGAGGAGGGTTTTGCCGAGATCGCCGAGAAGTTCCGTGGCGTCGCCGCCGTCGAGAAGGCCCACGAGGAGCGCTACAACAAGCTCGTCGAGCGCATTGAGTCGGGCGAGGTGTTTGAGCGCGAGGGCGTAAAGGTGTGGAAGTGCCTGAACTGCGGACATCTGCACGTTGGTGCCGAGGCACCTGAGGTGTGCCCGGTGTGTAACCACCCCAAGGCGTACTTTGAGGAGCAGGTGGTGAACTACTAGCGCTTGGCGCTGGCTGCTGCGGAGCGCAGGGCGGGGAAATACCTTTCCCTCTCGCTCACGGCTTCGCAGAGTCGCGCGAGGCAAAGGTATTTCCCCGCCTTGCGCTCCGGCGTTGGGTCGTCGCGTGCTCGATACAGAAAAGCTGATAAAAAAGGTTGTGTGCCGCCCCTTTTTGGGGCGGCACGTTTTTGTGGGGTCCCGGTCTCCACAATTTTCGTCAAGCTATTGGTTAGATTTTGGTCAGTTGGCGTAAGGGTGGAAGGCCAAAAGATTGTTGGCGAAAAAAGCTCAGAGAAAGTGCTGGTAGGGGAGTTGTTGAGCTTTTCGACAGCTTTTGAGCAAAAGAAACTTTGTGGCTATTGCCGGCGATTGCGTTGTCGCGGTCATGGCGGTGCGGGATGCTGGTCGTAAGCGTCGAATGCTCCGATTTTGGAGGCCAGCATGGATCTGTTTCTTGAGACTCCGCAGCAACAAGCTGAGCGCATGCTGCGTCAGCAGCAACGACTCATGGAGATGCAAATGCAAGGGGTTGCCAACCAGGCGCCCGTGCAAAACGTCGTGCCCGCTGCTGTACCTGCAGCTGTGCCCGGGTGTGAATCGGCGCCAGAGGCCTATTCCGTACAGCAAGATTCATATGCGCAGGAGCTCGCGTTCGACAAGCATCGTGCGCGTCGCCGTCGCTGGGCCCAGCGCCTGCGTACGTTGGCGATGATCGTGCTCATCCCGTTGGGGCTTGCGGCCATCTTTCTGGCGTCGTATGCCCTCACGTGCATCCTCAACGGTGCATCGCCCAACGAGGTGCTCCAACATCTAGCGGCCCTGGGCCAGCGCCTAGATGACGTCATAACAACCATCCGCGCCGGCTGGGAGAGCTAGCGTTTGTCGCATTAGGACTTCTAGGGTGTAGGGATTATCGCCACGAGTGGAATCCTTGCATCCTGTGGGTCCTGTCGTGCGACTGAATAGTATTATTGAAGATGAATAATAATAAGGGATACAGGTAATACAAAAAGGAGGTGCTCGGTTGAATCTGACCTTTGAGGGATTCTTAAAAGGCTATTGCCGAGAGCT
>DYAA01000166.1 GCA_019419405.1 Collinsella sp.
GTCCGAGATCATAAAGTCGACGGCACGGGAGTGATCGGCGATGATGCGCAGCGAGCGGCTGGCGCCGGAGTAATCGTCGGCGTCATAGGTCTTGCCGCTGATCTTCTCACCGAGCTTGATGAGGTGCTGCATCAGATCGCCGTCGTAGTTGGCGGTCTTGTGCTGCATGATGGCGGCCATGCGCTCCAGACCCATGCCCGTATCGAGGTTGCGGTGCGGCAGCTCCGGCATGGAGCCGTCCTCCTGGCGGTCGTACTGGGTAAACACGAGGTTCCAGAACTCAAGGAAGCGGTCACAGTCGCAGCCGGGCTTGCAGTCGGGGCTACCGCAGCCGACCTCCTCGCCCATGTCAAAGTAGATCTCGGAGCACGGACCGCAGGGACCGGTGGGGCCAGCGGCCCAGAAGTTGTCGTCCTCGCCAAGGCGCGAGATGTGATCCTCGGCAACGCCCAGGGAGCGCCACACGTCGTGGGTCTCGTCGTCCTCGGTAAAGACGGTGAAGTACAGGCGATCGAGCGGCAGCTTGAACTCCTTGGTGATAAGCTCGAAGGCCCAAGCGCAAGCCTGCTGCTTGGAGACGCCGCCAAAGGAGAAGTCGCCGAGCATCTCAAAGAACGAGAGGTGACGGCCGTCCTCGCCGATGCAGTCGATGTCGTTGGTGCGGACACACTTCTGGCAGGAGATCGCGCCGATCTCCTTCATGGCCTTCTTGCCCTGGTAGTACTCCTTAAACTGGTTCATGCCGGCGTTGGCAAGCAGCAGCGAGGGGTCGTCGGGAACAAGGGACGAAGAAGGATAGAGCTTAAGACCGCGCTCCTCAAAGAAGTTGAGGAACTTGGAGCGGATCTCGGCCGTAGTCATTGACGGGTAGTCAGCACTCATAGAGGGAATCTCCTCGGTTTCACATCGAAACAGTTCAAACGTAACGATATTACCATCCCGCCGCGCAAGTGCAAAAAAGAGGGCCGACATAAAGCCGACCCTACAGCGAAAGTGCACGTTATTTAGGAGTATGCGATGCTTTGAAAAAGGCTACTGTATAATTACATATAAGATTCACCCGGAAGGAGCGATCGATGAAAAGCAAACGATTTGTCCTGAATGCACTTCTGGTTGTAGCACTTTTAGCGCTTTTGGCTTTCTCCTGCTGGTACGCAAACCAACCAGCATTTGGCTACGTATTGTATGCAGTAATGTCCGGCGATAAAGCCTATTACACTCTACGCGCAATTGACGTTCTCTTTTTCTATGTAGCCGGCCCCTTATCAATCGCTTTGCTCGCGTTTCTTGTCATTTACAACTTCAAGAAACGCTAGCGGTGCCTATTTGGAATCCGAATCGTCCATGGAGCCGTCGATGCCGGTTTTGGTATCGTCGTCCGAGTTGGAGTCATCGTCCTTGGCGAAGGGATTCTTGAAAAAGCTCGTCGCATCGGGCTGCAGGCCCGAGAGCTTGATCCAGGGATTCTCGAGCTCGGGCTTGGGCATCGCCTGGGCCTCGGGCGCGGTCTCGTTGCCGATGAGCTCGGACTCGTAAATGAACGTATCGTCTCCAAGCGCGTCGTAGGCGGCGACCGGGTTGCCCTCGGCATCGCGATATGGCGTGCCCTTAAATACAGCGCCGTCGTATGCCACGAGCTGGCGACCGGTCTCGTTCTCAAAGTAGTAGACGAAAATGCCCTTGAGGGCCGCGCACAGCGGAATGGCGATGACCATGCCGATGGGACCCATAAGTGCCGAACCAATAACGAGGGCCGTCAGGCTCATGATGGGATGCACCTGCACCGAACTCTGCATGACCTTGGGGGAAATGACGTTATCGGTGACGTTTTGAGCCACCATGGTCACAACGAGCGTCCACAACGCCAGCATGGGGCTGAACATAAAGCCGAGCACCGTGGCGATCGCCGCGCTTACCCAGGGACCGACAACCGGGACCAAGTGCATGATGCCGGTAAAGATGGCCATGAGTGCCGCGTAGGGATGGCCAATGAGCGTAAAGCCGATAAAGGCGAGGATGCCACCGCAGATGGACGTCACGACCATGCCGCGCATATAACCGCCGACCGAGCGCGAAAGAATCGCGACCATAAAGCGGTACGAGGTCTCTTTTTCCTGTCCGATGATGGTACAGACCTCGTGGTGCATACGGGGATAATCGCAGGCAAGCCAGTAGGCAAGCACCAAACCCAGGAAGATTACGAACAGCTGCGAGGCCGTGTTGGTGATCAGCGGGAACACGCCGCGACCGAGCTCAGCGGCGATTTGCGATACGTACTTGGACGCCACAGTAACCAGCGAGGACAGATTATCGTCCAAGTACTCCTTGAGCGGCGTGTTGTTGAGCGTCTTAGCGTGCGAAATCATCTCGTTGAGATCACCGCCCGCAACGCGAAGCTGCTCAGGCAGACGGCTCAGGACTTCCATAATCTGACCGAGCAAAATAGGGGACAGGATGCAGACGACGCCGACGAGCACTGCCACAACCACGATCAGCGCGATGAGCGAACCGATGCCACGACCGACGCCGTGATGCTCGAGCCAGTTAGTGATCGGCGACATCACAAAAGCGATGATGGAACCGACAGCGAGAAACTCGATAACCGGCGCCAAGATACCCATAAGGTTAAAGATGACGGCGGCGATGACAATGCAGCCGACGACAGCCCAAATGCGAAGCGTCAGAATACGAGTATCGCGCAGCGTGCGGTCGGTTTGTTGGGGGTGCTCAATCATGAACGAACCATCACTCCGTCGGGGTCGATCTTGTCCTGTATCTTCTTAAGGGTACGGCGCAGCAGGCGCGAGACCTGCACCTGCGAGATACCCAACTTCTTAGCGATCTCGATCTGGGTCATGCCCTTCACAAAGCGCAGCTCGATAACCTCACGCTCACGCGGCGAGAAATCGCGGATGGCTTCCTCGATCACCAGGCGGTCATCGGTAAAATCGAGCTCGTTGTCGTCATCGGCATAGCGGTCGAGAATCGAGGGGGCATCATCGGAATCGGACGCGCCAGGAGCCTCGATGGGCACCGAGGTATAGGCCGAAGACGATTCCATGGCCTCCAGCACCTCGTCGACGGTCACACCCAGGTACTCAGCGATTTCTTCAACCTTAGGCGAGCGCTGCAGCTCGTTAGTGAGCTTGTCGGTAGCTTGGTTAACCTTGGCAGAAAGCTCCTGCAAACGGCGCGGCACGCGCACGCTCCAGCCCTTATCACGGAAGTGACGCTTAATCTCGCCCAGGATGGTAGGCGTGGCAAACGTCGTGAACTCGAGTCCGCGCTCGGGGTCAAAGCGGTCGATAGCCTTGAGCAAACCCAGATAGCCGACCTGCATGAGGTCGTCGAGCGGCTCGCCGCGGTTCTTAAATTTGTTGGCAAGAAACCTTACCAGGTTCATATGGGACATGACGAGCTGCTCACGTGCGTCCGGATCACCGGTCTCTTTGTAGCGACGAAACAGCTCGCGGGTTTTCTCCTTGTCCCAAGCGGTCTTACCGCTCCGGGAACGTTCGGTCATATTAGATATCCGCCTTGAGGTCGAGGGAAAGCGTCAGGGGCGCCGCAGTCTTTTCGTAGGAATCGCACACGCTCGCCAGAATGAGCTCGGCATACACGGCAGCCTGGTCATCCTCATCGACAGTCGCCTGATCGCCAAAGGTAAAGGTCATGCCCACATGCGATTCGTCGACGTCGAATTTGATCGAAATGTCATCGGAATCAACGGCCGTGCAGCCAAAGATAAAGGCTTCCTCGGCAGCCATACGAATGTCCTCGATGCGATCGACGGACATGGAGCACAGCGCACCAACGTTGGCGGCCGTCATACGTACGAGGCGTGCCAGACGCGGATCCCCGGCAACAGTCAGCGTGATGGGGCAAGTTGCTTCGCTACTCATCGCAGGACTCCTCGGAGGTCTCGGCAGGCGTATAGGTGTAATACTGAGCAGGCTTGGCTGCGGGCTTCTGAACATCATCGTCGTCAGCAGCGGCATCGTCATCGCCAATCAGAACGCGCTCAGTAGGCTGCTCGGCCTCGGCGGCGGCAGCGGCGAGCTTGCGATCGGCGTCGGCTGCAGGAACCTTCACCTTATTGAAGAGCTTCTGCACGGCACCGGCGGCAGAATCAGTCACGCTCGATACGGCATTGCTGGCCTCGGCCACGCTGCCCGTAACCTCGGAAATGTCGCGAACCACAGCTTCGACCTCTACGAGATTGGAGGTAAGGGCGTCGACGGCGGTCTTGCTCGACTTGAGGAGCGGCTCAACCTGAGCCAACGCGGGGGTGAGCTCATCGACAGCGCCATCGAGCTTTGCTACCACCGGCTGTGCCTCGGCGATGGTGTTGTTAAGGTCGCTCACGGTCTTATCGAGCGAATCAACGACGGTGCGGGTCTTTCGCAGCGTGAGCGCGAGCTCGATAACAGCCCACACACCGGCAACGGCGAGCAGCAGCAGGGCGATTTGAATGGGACTCATACAAGCCTCCCGAAGGAATCGAAATACAGACGCTGTTCATGGTACCCCAAAGAAGGGGAAAGATACCCAAAGGGAATGTGCGAGGTCCCAAAGACCTACTTGGGCGCTCTGCCGCTACGGTCGCGCTCGCTTTGCTCTACGCGCCACTCTTCCCAGCCACGGCCCGCAGGCTGCCAAAACGCACCGCGCTCCAGCCCCTCGGGCAAATAACGCTGATCGACCCAGCCTTCGGGATAATCATGCGGGTACTTATACACACCGTATTCGTCGCTGCCCGGGCGATGACGATCGCGCAGATAACTCGGCACCTCGCGGAGCCCACTTGAATGAATATCGGCCAACGCCGCATCGATCGAAGCCTCGCACGCGTTCGATTTAGGCGCCAAGCACACATAGAGAGCAGCCTGAGCCAGATTAATACGGCACTCGGGATAGCCAATGACCTCGGCAGACTTAAACGCGGCATGTGCCACCAAAAGCGCCTGTGGGTCGGCGTTGCCAACATCCTCAGAAGCCTGAATCATAATACGACGAGCGATAAACTTAGGATCCTCCCCCGCGTCAATCATGCGCGCGAGCCAATAAATCGTGGCATCGGGGTCGCTACCGCGCATAGACTTAATAAACGCACTGATGATGTCGTAGTGCATGTCACCGTTTTTGTCGTACGAAAAGCCACGGCGCGGATTGGCAATCTTCACGTCGTCAACAGTGATGGGATAGCGCTCCCCCGCCGCCGGCGCGGGCGTTCCCTCGGTATCGGGGCGCGTGACGGCAATCTCGCTCGCAAGCTCAAGCGTCGTGAGCGCCGATCGAGCGTCACCCGCTGCCAGTGTGCAAATGGTCTTAACCGTATCCTCATCGGCCGAGAACTTACCGTTCAAACCCTGCGGCGCCTCGAGCGCACGCTCAATAAGCGTGGCGATATCCTCGTCTTTAAGATGCTCAAGTTCCACCACGCGACCGCGCGAGAGCAATGCCGAGTTGACCTCGAAGTACGGATTCTCCGTCGTGGCGCCAATCATAATGACAGTACGGTTCTCAACTGCATGCAGCAGGGCATCCTGCTGCGACTTGGAAAAGCGATGAATCTCATCGATAAAAAGAATGGTGCGGCGGTCGTACGTATTCAGGCGCGTCTTAGCCTCGTCGATCACGCGACGAAGATCCTTTACGGTGCCCGTCACAGCGCTGACCTCGACAAACTCGCTCTTAGTATGGTTGGCGATAATATGTGCCAGCGTCGTCTTGCCCGTACCGGCCGGCCCATACAAAATCACACTCGACAGCACGTCGTGCTCAATCGCGGCACGCAACCACGAACCCTTACCGACGGCCTTTTGCTGGCCCACATACTCGTCGAGCGAATTGGGCCGCATGCGCACCGCAAGCGGCGCATTCTGAAAGGAACGCTCGCGCGTCGAAGCAGAAAAAAGGTCGTCCATAGCCATCCCGTGCGTCAATCAAAAACGTTTTCCACCAACAGTATACCGAATAAATACGAACTACCGTTCGTTAATATAGGTACGGTGCGGAAACTTCAATCCCGGGAACAGCTTGCTCGTAAGCTCGCAGAAATAGCCGTCCGTCATGCTCGCGATGTAATCCACCACCGCTTGATCCTTGTCGTCCTGCCAGGCATAGGTGCGATCGTAGTAGAAAAGCTGCCGCTCAATGCGAGAAATGTGGTGCTTAAAGATATACGAAGACTCGTCGCCTTCGTTTATATCCTGCAGGCAACGGTCGTAGAGCTTTTCGAAGGCCTCGCGCAGCTCCGCTTCGGAGTCGCCTTCAATGCCGCCCTTGCTATAGATCTTCTCGTAGTTCTCGCGCTTGGCTCGGCGGATCTCCTCAAACAGGTCCTCGCTCATCTCGATGCGTGGCTTACCATAGCTGTGCTCGACGATATCGATGGAGGCATGCGTAAGGATCCAGCTGTTGTATGCCCCGCCCAGGTCATCGTCAAAGGCGTCGGGTGACAGCAGACCCGCCGAAATGGCGTCTTGGCGATCGCGCCCCACGTAGGCAAGGATATCCGAGATGCGAACCACGCAGCCCTCGAGCGTCATGGGGCGCAGGTGCTCAATTGCGCTGTAACCTGTGGCAATGCAATCCTCAACCGTAAGGTCGAACTGGTCAAAGGAGCTCATGTCCGAAAGCTCAAACACACGCTGTTCGTACTCACCGTTGTGGCATAGCACGCCGTCGAGCGTCTGGAGCGACACGTTGCGGCCGTACAGCGCGTCGAGCACGCGGACCGACTGCACGTTATGGAAAAAATAACGACCCGTGCGCTCGTGATAGATATCGTTGAGGAATCGCTCACCGGCATGGCCAAAGGGCGTGTGGCCCAAGTCGTGGCCTAAGCCAATCGCCTCGATCAGATCGCAGTTGAGCCCCAGGGCACGTCCGATATCGCGCGCGATGCGCGAAACAAGCTGCACGTGCAGGCCGCGACGCGACAGGTCGTCGTTGCTGCGAAAACTAAAGACCTGCGTTTTGCCTGCATAACGGGTGTATGCGGGCAGATGCAAAATCTTTTCGGTATCGCGCATAAATGCCGGACGCATGAGCGTGCCCACATCTGCGGCTCGATCGAAGCGTCGAATGACCTGGTCGTCACCACATCGATAGGGATTAACGACACCTGAGCCGCGGTCGGCGGCGATACGCCCGACCAACTCGGGCGACAACGCCGCGGGAATGCGATCCATACGCGCCTTAATGGCGGCTGTCTGTTGATTGGTTGCCATGGCATGCTCCTTAAAAAGGGCGCGCAAACGGTTACAGCGTACTACCCACAACCTCGATTATGGCAAATATCGGCACCAAAAACGGCAGCAATGGCAGGGAGCGCGATTTTGCGATGAGACAGGCGGCGGCAAGGGCCAGGAGCGCAGCCGCAAACGCGACGATACCACCCAAGGGATCGAAGGTACAAAGGGCAAAGAGCGCCTTGGCGTCCCCCATACCAATGCCGGGAGCGTGGCGAACACGACGCCAGAGCGACTCAGTAAGCATAAGGGCAAGGTAGGCGATGGCAGCAAGACCGGCATGGTCAAGCGCCGTGTTAACGCCCTTGTCGAGCCAAACGCCTGCAAACGCCGCCACCGCACACGCGCCGGCAAGCTGATTGGGAAACCGTCGCTCACGGGCATCAATCGCCGCACCGGCAAAGATGCAAATCCAAAACGGAATATAGACCATCTAACACCTCCTTGGGCAGCAGCTCAAACGCAAAAACCACCACAAAGGTGCCTGTCCCCTT
>DYAA01000167.1 GCA_019419405.1 Collinsella sp.
GATGTAAGGCCCGTGCAATCCTGCATGGGCCTTACTTTTGGCAATTGCTCGACCGATTCGTGGCTTGAAACGCAAATTATCGAGTTAAGGAGAAATGGGGTCATACAGCAGCTCTCAGAGCGCTTGCCGCACTCCCCCGCCATTACCTCTGCGGCGTCCTCGTATAGAGCCCATACCGTTTGGCATATCGTTGCAATCGCCCACTTGCCCACCGGTCAAGTGAACTACTGGAATAAATACAGCGACACGCTTGTCCGTTACAGTCGCTATATCTGTGTAAATCGCCGCGATAAATACAGCCTGTACTCGGCTGTATACCAACTACGCGTATGTAGATTCATATCGCGTTAATAAATCGGCTCAAGCGTGTGCAAAACGCGCAAGTAACCGCAAAAGGCGATTATCGCTCAGGTAGATTTTTGGCACCCCGTTGCTTAATCAAAATTAAGCAATTGCTTAAAACAAAAAAGGTCAGGCACTAGATGCCTGACCTGCAAACTTCTGGTCGGGACGACTGGATTCGAACCAGCGACCCCTTGACCCCCAGTCAAGTGCGCTACCAAGCTGCGCCACGTCCCGAAGCTTTTGTTTGTTGCTCTGCTCTCGCTCGCAACAGGGAGTATATTAACCCGAAACTTTAGACTTGTGCAAGAACTTTTTTATAAATTTTGAAGCAAGTCCAAAATTGTATCTGCGAGCTGGGGTTTTGTTAGAACGGGAAGTTCTTTCGTACCCGTTGTGCTCACAATCCAGGCCTTGTTGGTATCGGTTCCAAAGCCCGAATCGGCGCGTGAGACATCGTTGGCGATAATGGCATCGCAGCCTTTGCGTGCCAATTTGCGCTCGGCGTACTTGACGACGTTATCGGTCTCGGCAGCAAATCCGATTACGAGGCGATCGCCCTTTTGGCGTGAGAGTTCGGCCAAGATGTCAACGTTCTCGACGAGCTCGATTCGATCCAGGCGCTCGTTGGCCTTTTTGAGCTTATGGTCCGCCGGGGCCGCCGGCGTGTAGTCGGCGACGGCGGCGGCGCAAATGGCAGCGTCGGCCGTCTGGAAGGCGCTCAGCGCCGCCTGCAGCATCTCTGCGGCGGTCTGCACGCTTACGCACGCCACGCCGCGGGGAACATCGAGCGATGTCGGTCCCAGCACGAGCGTGACCTCGGCACCGCGGCGAGCGGCCTTCCCCGCCAGGGCGATGCCCATCTTGCCCGACGATCGGTTTCCAATAAAACGCACGGGGTCGATCGGTTCGTGCGTAGGACCGGCAGTGATGACGATGCGCTTGCCCGCCAGGTCTTGCGGCACGGGATTGAGCACCTCGCAGATGGCTTCGACGATGTCCTCGGGCTCGCTCATGCGCCCCGTGTCCACGTCGCCGCAAGCAAGGTAGCCACTACCGGGCCCAACCACGTGCACCCCGCGGTCGTGCAGCGTGGCCATATTGGCCTGGGTTGCCGGCGCCTTCCACATGCCATTGTTCATGGCCGGCGCGATCACAATGGGTCGCGGCGTGGCGAGTAGCGTCGTAGAAATCAGGTCATCGGCAATGCCGTTGGCCATCTTGGCGATGATATTGGCCGTCGCGGGCGCCACGACCACCAGATCGGGCTCCTGCGCCAGCGAAATGTGGTGGATGGGGTCGGAAGGATCGTCGAATAGCCCAACCGCGACCGGCTCGTTGGTGAGCGCGCGGAAGGTAAGCGGCCCCACAAACTCCGTGGCATGCTCGCTCATAACGACTTTGACACGTGCGCCGCGCTTTTGCAGCAGGCGCACGATATTGCACGACTTATAGGCGGCGATCCCGCCGGTAATGCCCAGCAGGATCGTTTTTCCCTCAAGTTGCATTGAATTGTTGGATGCCGCCGTCATCGCTAGGCTTCCTTACTCGGGAGCACCAGGAGGCGGTGGCAGTACGGACAGTGCGTAATCTCGCTACCGTCGTGGTTGAGGTCGCTCATGGACGATGCCTGCAGCGCGGTGTGGCAGACCGTGGGGATGTTGCCCTGGATGGTCTCGACGGCCAAGCCGCGGAACTGCTTGAGCAGACGCTCGTAGTCGCTGAGCACGTCGGTGGGCAGCGTAGCGGCCAGCGCGGTGCGCTCCTTGGTGGCGGCATCGATCTGGGCCTGGAGGTCGGCTGCCTTGGCGCGGGCGGCCTTGGTGTCGGCCTTCACGCCCTCCTCGAACTTGGCGATGATTGCCTGTGCGCGAGCCTCGCGGTCGAGCGCCTCCTTGTGGGCGACTACGACGTCCTTGCGGGTGTGCTCGATCTTGTCCAGGCGCTTGGCCAGGGTGGCGAGCTCGTTCTCCAGGTCCTGAACCTCGCGATAGTCAGAGCCGTCGACGTGGCGCTTCTTAGCGGCCTCAATGGCGTTATTGGTCTGGATCTCGGTGGTGTTGAGATCGTCGAGCTCAATATCCAGGTCCTTGCGCTGAGCGTAGAGCTTGGTCATTTCGGCCTTGAGCTTTACATAGGTCTTGCGCTTGGAAGCGAGCTCCTTGAGCTCCGGCATATTGGCAAGTTCGCTCTTGTTGCGGGCGAGCTCCAAATCGATCTGTTGCAGCTTGAGTAGCGTAGCGCCGGCGCTCATAAGTTCTCTCCTTTTGTCACAGTCCACCATTGGCAAGGGTTCAGTATTTTAATCGCATGACGGGGGTCGACCCCGGCGTCAACTGCAGAGTTCATCAATATATCAACGAACGGCTCCTCGGAGCGGTCGTGGCCGAGCAAGATCACCGACAGCCCGCGCAAGGCAAGGTCTTGCGCCACGTGGTAGCCCGCCTCGCCCGTCACGACAACATCTGCGCCCGCGGCGATGGCGAGCTCTCCGAAGTCGCCCAGGGAGCCGCCCAAAATGGCGACGGTGCGGCACGGGCGATCAGCTTTGCCCCACACACGCG
>DYAA01000168.1 GCA_019419405.1 Collinsella sp.
CCCCCGAGTTCAAGGGTCTCACGCATCGCGTCGTCCGTGTCGCCCCCGCCACCTATGGCGAGGACTACCGCCCCGATGCCCAGCAGCTGCTCGCCGCATTTGACGCCGTCGAGGCGCTCACCGCCACCGGCGACGCCCTGGCCGTCTCCACGCCCGGCTACGGCTGCGGCGCCGAGAGCCTCTTTAAGATGTGCGTCGGTAACCAGATCGGTATCGAGCTTGCCGAGGATGTAGACGTGGAGAGCCTCTTCACCCCGCTTTACGGCAGCTTTATCGTCGAGCTCGCCGAGGATGCCGAGCTGCCCGAGATCGCCGACGGCGTTGTCGTCGAGCCCCTGGGCACCACCGTCGAGGGCTATGTCATCGACACCGGCTCCGAGGTCATCGAGCTCGCCGAGCTCCAGGAGGCCTGGGAGAGCGGCATCGAGGGCGTCTTTGCCTACCGCAGCGCCGGCGAGACTGCCAAGGTCGAGACCATCGACTTCCGTGCCAAGGATATCCACGTGTACAGCGGCGCCAAGATCGCCCGCCCGCGCGTGGTAATCCCCGTGTTCCCCGGCAACAACTGCGAGTACGATAGCGCCCGCGCTTTCCGCGCCGCCGGCGCCGAGGCCGACACCTTCGTGATCAACAACCTCACGCCCGAGGCCGTCGCCGAAAGCACCCACGAGCTTGCCCGCCGCATCCGTGCAAGCCAGATCGTCATGATCCCCGGCGGCTTCTCGGGCGGCGACGAGCCCGATGGCTCCGCCAAGTTCATCACGGCGTTCTTCCGCGCTCCCGAGGTCACCGAGGCAGTCCGCGACCTGCTCAAGGCCCGCGACGGCCTGATGCTGGGCATCTGCAACGGCTTCCAGGCCCTGATCAAGCTCGGTCTGGTGCCCTACGGCGACATCGTCGACGCCACGCCCGATGCGCCCACGCTGACGTTCAACACCATCGGTCGCCATCAGAGCCGTCTGGTGCGCACCCGCATCTCGTCCAACCTGTCCCCGTGGCTATCGCAGTGCAGCCTGGACGACCCCTACACCGTCGCCATCAGCCACGGCGAGGGCCGCTTTGTCGCCAGCGACGAGGTGCTCGCCCAGCTCATCGCCAACGGCCAGGTCGCCACGCAGTACGTGGGCGAGGACGGCAAGCCCAGCATGGACCTTTCCGTCAACCCCAACGGCTCCGCACTCGCCATCGAGGGCATCACGAGCCCCGACGGCCGCGTCCTGGGCAAGATGGGCCATGCCGAGCGTCGTGGCGACAACCTGTACCGCAACGTGCCCGAGCATGTCCCCGGCGATAAGTTCATGCCGATCTTTGAGAGCGGCGTGGCCTACTTCGCTTAATGCGTCCCATCGGGTACAATCCCCTCGGGTAACAACACCCGCCACCGGCACACCCGGTGGCGGGTTCTTTTTTGCTTCGCGCATACAGGAAGGACATCATGGAAAGCCGCAAGCCGTATCTCGCCACCCTACCCGGGCTCATCCTGGGCTGCCTCGTCTGCTGTGCGCTCTGGGGGTCGGCTTTCCCCTGCATCAAGATCGGTTACGGGCTCTTTGGCATCCCCGCGCACGATAGCGCCTCACAGCTGCTCTTTGCGGGCTTGCGCTTCACGCTTGCCGGCGCCCTGGTTATCGTTGGGATGAGTGCGGCCCAACGCCGCCCCCTCATTCCGCAGGCTCGTGACATCAAGCCCATCTTTGTCTTGTCACTCTTCCAGACTATCGGGCAGTACTTCTTTTTCTACCTAGGACTCTCGCGCGCCAGCGCCATGTCGAGTTCCATCATCGAGGCCAGCGCCAACTTCCTCGCAATTCTCTTTGCCGCCTTGGCATTTCACACCGAGAGGCTCAATACGCCCAAGGTGCTTGGCTGTGTGCTGGGCTTTGCAGGCGTCGCGCTCGTCAACCTTTCGGGCGCGGATGGCACCTTTGGCTTTACGCTCGACGGCGAGGGATTTATCTTGGCTTCCACTGTTGCGGGCGCCCTGTCGACCTGCCTCATTGGCATCTTCTCGCGCGAGCATGACGGCGTCTTGCTCGCCGGCTGGCAGTTTTTAGTCGGTGGCGTGGTCCTTACCGCAATCGGGTTTTTGATGGGCGGCACGTTTTCCCCCACCGAAATCGCCCCCGCCATCGCGCTCATCATTTATATGGCGCTCATTTCCGCCGTCGCGTACTCGCTGTGGTCCCGCCTGCTCGCCGTCAACCCCGTCAGCCGCGTTTCGGTCTTTGGCTTTATGAACCCGGTCTTTGGCGTGCTGTTGAGCGCACTGCTGCTCGGCGAGGGCGCTGGCACGAGCCCCGTTACCGTACTTGTTGCCCTGCTGTTGGTCTGCGGCGGCATCATCATCGTCAACAAACCCAAAAAAGCCTAGCGAACCGCCCTTATTTAGTAGAGGAGATTCACATGCTTTAGCTTAATGGAGTACATCGGTGAGCTGAGGGCCGCAACGCACGCCAGCGTTCGCCCTTTTTTTCTAGCGTATCTGGACGCCGGCTTTCTTCTTCTCGCGCTTTACGCGGTAAAGCTCCGCGTCGGCAGCGCGAAGCAAGTCTTGCCAGGTATCGACGCCATCACCAACCCGTGCGTAGCCGATGGACATCCGCAACAGATACGGGACCTCGGCGCGCGCGAGCTCGTCGCTGATTGCCGCGCACAGACACATGATGTCCTGCTCCGCCGTCGCCTTTTGAAGCACCACAAACTCATCGCCGCCATAACGTGCGATAAAGCCACCAGACGCCGAGCAGACCTCTTTGAGCGTAGCAGATATGACCTGGAGGGCATGATCGCCCTCAACATGTCCATACCGGTCGTTAATCTGCTTAAAGCCGTCAGCGTCCATCATAAGCAGATATACATCTTCGGCCTGATCCACATTTGAAAAGAGCGACAGCATATAGGTCTCAAAACGGTTGCGATTGTTGAGGCCAGTCAACGGGTCGGTCGAGATCAGCTGCTCCTGGTAGATGATGTAGAGCAGCAGGATGCTCAGCGTTATACCGACACAAAGGCCCGGTACCGAAAACAAAACCTGGAAGGTACCGCCCACCAGAGCGGGAACCGCAAAAAAGGCGAGGGTGCGATAAATGGCCTTCTTTTGCAGACTTTCGACTTTTCGAGTCTGAATAAAGGCATGCAAAGACGTATATATGATGTAGCAGTAGCTAACGATAGGCTGAATCATATAAAGCGCTCCGCGACGATATACGCCCTGTGCATCGATATAGAACATAGTGTGCGTCCAGTAGCTGGTAAATGCCAGCACGACCACCAATACGGTTGGCAACGTCACGAGCGCCACCCTATAGCGCGCGGTCAAAAGGCGTGAGCCCTGCACTGTCTCGGAATAGAAAAACCAAATGAGGCACGCGATGGCGAACAGCGAAAACGAGACCGCGTTGGAAATCCAGTTGGCCGTGATGCCTACAGGAGTGCTCACGCCGTCCGAGAGCGTCCAGATCATATCGAAGAAAATGTAGGCTGCAGACGTGTAGCCCAGCATGCTAAACAGAAGCTGCTGGGTGCTCGAGAACAAGGAGCGGCGGCTTCGTGCGGCAAGCCCGATAAGAACAATCATGCATAGCAGGAATATCTCAATTTTGAGTGCCTTAACCACTAGACGCCATCCATTCAATATTCAAGTGGTCAGAATCGCCCGATTCTGGTCTGGGCAACAAACACCCCCTACCCGCAGGGGTAAGGGGAATCATAGCAGAGCGCCCGAACGTCACTGCAAAACAGTCATCGTTCGGGCGCTCAAACGGCGCGAATTGCACTCCGGCATCATTGATGGGTAGCGATTGCTATTCGCCATCGATGTCGGTCGCGACGGCCTCCTCGATGGCCTCGACACCGGCAGGCGACAGATCCTCCTTGCCCTGGCAAAACTTCTTGTCGACCCAGCCGGTCAGAATCGGGGCCATGATTGCCGTGATGATGACGGCGGTGGCGATCTGCGCATACGCGGTGGGCGCAAGCTCGGCATAGCGCGGAGCGACCTCGGCGAGGGCGACCGGCGTGGTCATAGCCGTGCCGGCGATAGTGGAGCAGGCAACGGCCGCCTTGCCGTTACCACCGCACAGGCGCTCGAAGGCAAAGGTAATGGGACCGACGATAAAGAGCGTGATGAGGCCCAGCAGGATGCCCGAAATGCCGCCGGTGATAAAGCTCGAAAGACTCATGGACGCACCGAGCTGAAAACCGATAACGGCAATCGCAGGATTGGCGCCGGGAACCAGCAGGTTCTTGATGAACGGGAACAAGTTGCCCAGAACCATGCCGATAACAAGCGGCAGGATGGATCCGATGATGGTGCCGACGGGGATGTTGGCGAGACCCGAGACACCGAGGATGATCATCGTGACGGCGGGGCCGGCCGTAAAGAACAGGATACCGACGGCGCCTTGCTCGGACTCGTCGCCGAACTCGCCCATGATGCCGGTGTAGAGCGCCATGTTGCAAAACGTAATGCCGCCGATGATAGACACGGAGCTCAGACCTAGGAAGTTGTCGTTAAAGAAATATGCCACACCCAAGCCAAGGGCAGCCGCAACAACAAGCTTAGGAATCAGCACAACGATGCCGGTCTTGATGGCGCCCGGCGTGGACTTAAAGCTGATGCCGGCACCCACAAACAGCAGGATCGCGGCAACGATGGTGTTGGAACCACCGCGGCAGGCGGCGGTAAAGAAGCCGCCGATCTCAAAGACCTGCGGGCAGAAGGTATTGAGCAAAAGGCCAACGATCATCGGGTAGATCATGATGTCACCCGGGATACGCGGGACTTTGAATTTCTTTTGCTCGTTGGCGGTCGCTTCCTGTGCCATGAAACCCCCATTTCCGCTGACGCAGAACAAAAGCCCACGTCATACTTTGCTACAGTAAAGTTTGACCATGGTACCAGAAGAAGCAGACCGGCTCGGTGAGAAATTCGATACGTGTGCCGGGACGCTAAACGTGCTCCGCTCTTATATGAAGCTCAAAACGATATAGAAC
>DYAA01000169.1 GCA_019419405.1 Collinsella sp.
ACCGGATAGGTGCCGCTTGCAATGGCGGCGCCGAGTCGGCGCTTGTCGTCACGCGCGGGGGAGAGATCACCATCGAGCAGGAACTCGGCATGACACTCGACGAGTTTGCCACGCATGCCGATGTGGTCTACGACAACAAGAACATCGGCGCCGCCATTGCAAGCGGCACCTATCCGGTCGATGGCATGATCGTGGCGCCCTGCTCCATGAAGACGCTTGCCGGCATCGCGAGTGGTTACAGCGAAAACCTGTTGCTGCGTGCGGCCGACGTGCAGATGAAAGAGCAACGCCGCCTGGTACTCATGGTGCGCGAGACGCCCTTCAGTGCGATCCATGTCGATAACATGGCGCGCTTGGCGCGCATACCGGGCGTCATGCTCATGCCGCCCATGCTCACGTTTTACAACGGCCCCGCCACGCTCGACGATGCGGTGCATCACATCGCCGCCAAGGCGCTCGAGGCCGTCGGCGTGTCATGTGCAAACTATAAGCGCTGGTCATAGGCGCATTTAGGGTAGGATACGAGGAGTGTTTGAGCCCGCTGCCCCTGTGGGCGGCGGGTTTTTCGCGTCAAAGGATGTGTCGGGAGGACCTATGCAGACGGGTATGTATGCGATTAGCGAGATGGCGAGCTTGTTTAACGTTTCGCGCCAAACGCTCATCTACTACGACAAGATCGGCCTGTTTAAGCCCGCCGTGGTTAACGAAAAAGGCTACCGTTTCTATTCGCCCACGCAGATCCCGCTCATGCGTCTGATCTGCATGCTGCGCGACCTAGGGCTCGAGCTCGACGAGATTGACCGCCTGACCTCGACGTTCGACATTGGCGAGATGACCGATCACCTGCGCTCGCGGGTTCAGGCGCTCGATGGGCAGATTGCCGGGCTCAAAGCCGAGCGTGCGAGCGTGCAGGAGCGGCTGAGCTTTTACGACGAGGCGGTTTATTGGCGCGAGCGCGAGGGCAAACCGGAGCTCAAGCAGTTCGAGCGCCGCTTCGTGGTCTTTGAGGAGTTCCCGGCCGATATCGAGCGCGGCCGTTCGATGCTGCACCCCACGCTCATGCGCGCGATTCTGCGCATGCGTGCGCTCACGGGCACGCGCCCCATGCGCGGCTGGGGCGCCATGCTGCGTCGCGAGGCGCTGCATTCCGACGACCCCATCGCCGGTGCCGGCTCCTTTGCCGTGCTGCCGCGCGGTGCCGAGGAGCTGCTGCCGAGCGATCCTGCCGAGCTGGCAGAGATTGGCGTCGAGGTGTTGCCCGAGGGCACATACCTGTGCATGAGCCGCTGGGGCATGCCGTACGAACCCGAGGGCATTCGTGCCATCGTGGCATGCATGGACGAGCACGCACTCCAGCCCATCGGCGATGCCTTCGATTTTTGCTACCTCGATACCACCAGCTACGACGAGTCCCACCAAGAGGACTTCTGCTGCATCCAAATCCCCGTCGCCCTTCAGATGTGACAAAGGTACAGTCCCTTTGCCATATCCAAACCGTCACAACATTCGATGAAAATCTCGAAAACGAGGAAAAGCGTCGAATGTTGTGATGGTTTTCCTATCTGTGCCGGCGAGCCGCCGTGCCGTCTGGGGGTATAAGGCTAGCAAGTGTTTATTTGCGAGGCCAAGGGGGCGCCCCGTATGGATATCGATAGCTTTGAATGGTGGTACAGCGAGGGCGAGGCTCCGGATGAGGTGTGGGACGAGCCCTTGCCAAGTGATGAGTTGAGCGACGGGACCGATGTGGACTCCGATGCTGGCGATGCGCTTGACTCGGATGCCGATTCCGACCCCGCCGAGCCCCTGACCTTCGAGTAGGCCTGGGCCCAGGCCGAGGCCGACGAGGCAAAGGCCGATGCCACGGCCACGCTGGGTGAGCCAGCCGACATGTCCATCTCGCCGGCAAAGACCCCGCAGCCGCGCCACACCATCGACCCCGACAGCACGGCATCCTTCAGCATACTCGACGTGCCCGCGCAGGGTGCCCAGGCGCCCGCCCCCACGCGTCGCCCCAACCTGGCTCGCGAGGAAGACGCGGCCCGCCGCTCACCGCTCGGCCCCATCCTCATCGCCTTCATGGCCGGCGTCATCGCTTGCTTGGCGATCGGAAATGTCTGGAGCCACGTGGAGCAACAGCGCAAAGACGCCGCCAAGGTCGAGATGTCTGTCGAGCAATCGCTCAGCCGCACGCGCTCGGTGCATGTGTCGGTCGAGGTTAAGGACGGCGCGACGTGGGATACCGCGCGCGGCGATAGCCAAATGCTCGTCCATATTGTGGGCCGCACGCTCAGGGGACAAGCAATCGACGAGTATCAATACGTCAATTCCGAAGGTGACGGTATCGAGCTCAAGCCCGGCGACTACGAGCTCACGGTTGATGAGCCGCCCGTCGCCACCGACGGCACGCGTTACCGCGCCTCAAAGCGCATGGTTCCCGTGAGCTTTAACTCGCAGGCGCCCGATACGGTCGACAGCACGCCGCAGGGCGGGTTCGACCTTTACGCAATCGTTCAATAACTGTGCCTGTCGCTTCTCCTTGCCGTCAAGAGTGGGACAATAGCCCTCGATACTGTTGTTTATTATTGGAGGAAGTAGCATGTCCACCGTCACTACCATCAAGCGCGGCGGCCTCACCGCGGCCATCGATTCCATGGGCGCCCAGCTCACGAGCCTTGCCCTCAACGGCAACGAGTATCTGTGGCAGGGCGACCCCGCCTTTTGGGGCAAGCATGCGCCCATCCTGTTCCCCATTGTGGGCTCGCTGCGCAACAACACGGCAACGTCTGCGGCCGGCACCTGCGAGATGCCGCGCCACGGCCTCGCACGCATTGTCGAGCACAAGCTGGTCGAGGTCTCCGAGGACGGCTCGTCTGTCACCTACGAGATCACCGACACGCCCGAGTCGCTCAAGGCCTTCCCGTTCCACTTTAAGCTCAACATGACCTATGCCCTGACCGGCGACGCCACGCTCACGCAGACCTTTGCCGTCACCAACACCGGCGACGTGGACCTGCCGTTCTCGGTGGGCGGCCACCCTGCATTTAACGTGCCCGCCCCCGGTGCCGAGGACGAGGCATTCGAGGATTACGAGCTGGCGTTTACCGAGGCTTGGACCAACGAGGCTCCCATCATCACGCCCGATGGCCTCATGACGTTTGAGGGTAGCTACAAGGCGCCCGATAACTCTGACGTGGTGCCCATCACGCACCGCAGCTTCGATAACGATGCCATCATGTTCACCGATACCCCGGGTTCCACGCTCACGCTGCGCGGCCGCAAGTCGGGCCACGGCGTCAAGATCGACTTTGAGGGCTTTAAGTACATTGGCGTGTGGTCTGCCGCCAACGATGCTCCGTTTGTGGCGCTCGAGCCTTGGACCGGTCACACCACCATGGACACCGAGGACGACGTCTTTGAGCACAAGGTCAACACCATTACGCTGGCGCCGGGTGCTACCGACACCCGTTCCTTTAGCGTCACCCTGCTCTAGAGGTTCCTCCGTTCTAACGAACGGCGGACTGGTCGACGCTGCGCGCCACCCAGAGCGACAATTTGTCATTCAAAAGGCAAGGCATGACCAGAAGGTCTATGCCTTGCCTTTTTCATGCTAACTTGTTCGCTCTGGGTGGCGCCCGCTGGCATTGCCAAAACATCGACGCTCCCAATGACTACCGTGTGTCTATTAATTTTTCGAGCTTGTGCTGCGCTGCTGGTCGCTGGCGTATATCCTGTTAAGTCGTCAGCATACGATTCAACAGGGAAGGCAGATTATGCATTCTCCCCATCAACGCGACGCGCATCCACAGCCGGTATGCAGCCGTCGCATCTTTTTGGGTAGCGCTCTCGCTGCGAGCGCTTCTGTCGTCGCCGGCGCACTTGCCGGCTGCCAGCGTCCCTCCACGCTGGAAGTAGTTCAGTCCACGACGGGCGGCGGTCGCGACGACCTGTCCGATTCTGTGATCGGCAAGGATAAGATCCGCATTGGCATGGAGGCGGCCTACGCCCCGTACAACTGGCAGGTTTCCGAGGCCAGCGAGTTCACGATCCCCATCGATAACGTGCAGGGAGCCTACGCCGATGGCTACGACGTGCAGATCGCCAAGATCGTCTGCAAGGCCCTCGGCGGCGAGCCCGTTGCCGTCAAGCAGAGCTTCTCGGGCCTTATCGACTCGCTCAACAACGGCCAGATTGACCTCATCATCGCCGGCATGAGCGCCACGCCCGAGCGCGAGGAGTCCGTCGGCTTTTCCGACCCGTACTTCATTGGCTACTTTGGCCTGTTCGTAAAAGAGGGCTCGCCCTACCAAAACGCCACCAAGCTCGGCGACTTCAGCGGTGCCACGGTGCTCGGCCAAAAGGACACCATGCTCGATACCGTCATCGACGAGATTCCGGGCGTTGTGCACAAGAACCCGGTCGATTCGGTCCCCACGGTGTTCTCGAATCTGCTGCAGGGCACTTGTGACGCTGTGACCTACAACACCGAAAACGAGAAGGGCTATATGGCCCAAAACCCGGGCATCGTGCCCATTCGCTTTGCCGAGGGCGAGGGCTTTAAGCAGGAGGTCACGGCAAATGTCGGTTGCCGCAAGGGCTCGGACAAACTGCTTAAGCTCATCGACAAGACACTCAAGGGCATTAGCCAAGAGGAGCGCGACCAAATGTGGGACGCGTGCCTCGACCGTCAGCCGGCATAGGGAGGCAGCATGAAAGGCATCAATCGTCTGGCCTCCTTTATCAAGGCCGACCACCGTTATGTGTACCTGGGCACGAGCGCTATCGCGGCGCTCGGTCTGGCGTTTAGCCAGCGCAACCCAACGCCGCTGAGCTTCTTGGCGCCCACGGGCGTGTTCCAAGACTGCCTCTGGGTAATCCTTTGGGCCTGGCTCGTCGTGTCGGCGGCGGCGCTCGTCACCAAGCTCATACACTGGAACGACTATCGCGAAACGTCGCCGTTTGCATCTGAGCGTTGCCGTCACGGCGCGCGCCTGGGCAGCTATGTCGTGGTTGCCATCGCGGCGATCTTCTTTATCGACCGCTGCGTTATGTCGTTTGTCGACCTGGTGCAGGTGAGCATTGTCTCGGACTCCAATCCCAGCGACTTTCTGTCGAGCTTGGTCTACATGACCTACAAAAGCGGCGACTTCTTTATCCGCGGTATCGAGATCACCATCGCGCTTGCCACCTTCGGCACGGTCATCGCCTTCTTCTTGGCGCTGCTCTTTGTGTTCTTGCGCACCCAGACCTTCGATCGCGTCGACAACGACCTGGTGCGCTTCTTTAAGAGCATTGGCCGAGGCTTTGCGACCGTCTATTCCACCGTCGTGCGCGGCACGCCCATGATGGTCCAGGGCCTGCTCATCTATTACGCGGGCTTTACCGTTCTGCGCGGCATGGGCTTCGAGACCGCCCAGGCCAACCAGATCTGGAGTACCTTCACCGCCGGCCTCGTCACCATCTCGCTCAACTCCACCGCCTACATGATGGAGGTCCTGCGCGGCGGCATCGAGTCCATCGATCCCGGCCAGGCCGAGGCAGCGCGCTCGCTGGGCCTGTCGCAGTGGCAGGCTATGCGCAAGGTCGTGTTCCCTCAGGGTATTAAAAACGCGATCCCGGCGCTCACCAACGAGCTCATCATCAACATCAAGGACTCGTCGGTGCTCTCGGTCATCGGCGTGTTCGACCTCATGTACGCCACCACCACCGTCGCCGGCGTGTACTACCGCCAGATGGAGGTCTACTGCGTGGCGCTCGTGGTCTATCTGATCCTGACGCTCGTGGCGAGCCGCCTGCTCGAGGCCTTTGGCAAAAAGCTCGGCGCCGAGGCTCCGGCCACGCTGCCCAGCTCTAACTAGGCTTAAGACGAGGAGAATCATCATGGCAGATACCGCCACTACCGGCACTGCGGCAGCCGTGCAAAACCAAGAGCCGCTTATCCGCGTCGAGGGCCTGCGCAAGAGCTTCGGCTCGCTCGAGGTGCTCAAGGGTATCGACTTGTCCGTCAATCCCGGCGAGGTCGTCACCATCATCGGTGCTTCGGGTTCGGGCAAATCGACCTTTCTGCGCTGCCTCAACCTGCTCGAGACCCCGGACGCGGGCCACATCTGGTTCCACGGCCAGGACCTTACGGCCGAGCGCTGCAATATCAA
>DYAA01000017.1 GCA_019419405.1 Collinsella sp.
ATCAGCGGTAGCGCTATTCGTCATTCGAAAGAACCTCCCAATAGCGCTCCGCCACGGCATCCCAAGTATTCGCTGTGGCAACAGCGTGAGAGCGACTTGCCACCTCGCGATAGAGGGCGTTATCAGAACACAGGCGAACAAGGGATGTGGCAGCCTCATCTGCCCAATCCGCTTCGTCGATATCGCAACGAATAGAGTTGGATCCGTCAAAGAGCGCAGAGGCGCCGCACTTCTCGGAAACAATAGGTATGCAGCAAGATGCGGCGCCCTCCAAAACGGATACATTGAAGGTGTCGAACCTGCTGAGCCCGGCATAGAAGTCAGCCTTACGATAGAGCCTCATTAACTCTTCCTTGTCAGATATTTCTCCGCGGTAATCAAGCTCAACACCACCCTCCCTAGCCATCTTTTCGCAGAGGGCACGATTGGAGCCGACGGCCCGGGAATCCCGACCGCATACTATGAGCCTAGGTTGGGCATCCGTTAGGGCAGCATACTTCGACAGCGCAAGGAGTGCGAGATCGCAGCCCTTGCGCTCCTCGAATCCTCCCGTCGTTATCACGACGGGAGGATTCGAGGAGCGCTTCTCAGCCAACAATGAGTCGACTTCAACCCCTACAGGGAGGTCGACACCGTTCCCGATCACCGTAACGTTTTCGTTACGGCCATACAACTTCTTAAGAACTTCAGCCTCAAACCTAGAAACACAGATGAGATTCGGGAACTCTCTAATTAGCTTAGGTTCGAGCTTAAGATCACGAGACAGCACCGGCCGGTATTTGCGTTCTTCGGCTGCAATGCCATGAACTACGAGGTAGTAGTTATTGCCGTGATCAATCTTCGATAGCATGCAGAGCGCCATGGGTACTCTGAATCCATTTTGGTGCACGCATATGGAGTAACCCTTGTAAGTAAATGGAATCTTCACAATGAGCTTTAGCACATCGGCAAAGGAATAAACCTCAGCAAGCTTGCAAGCATGATTCTGGGCAAGACGGGAGTGGACTGCCGCGGCTACGCCCAAAGGCCCCCTGTTTCCGTCGAGACGTGAAATCAGCAGCACCTTCTCATTAGGAAAGTCCATAAACGATATCCTCTTTGGCCTCGTGCTTTTCAAGGAACTCATCTACAGTTCCAACAACGCGAGCCGGGTTGCCGCATACGACCGATCCAACCGGAAAGCGGCCTTTGACAACCGACCCCCCCCGATGATGCAGTCATCACCGATAACAGTGCCAGGCAGAATCATTGTATTTGCGCCGATAAAACAGTTCCTGCCAATAGTCACAGACTTGAGAAGCTTACCATGAGTCCCACGGCGAGCATACAACGCCTTGTCGATGCTGTAGTCGTGGACTAAGATGGACGTTCCATAGCTGATGGTGACTCCATCGCCCAAAGTGATGAGATTGTAGCCCGCCGCATCGAAGCGGCATTCAGGGCTTATCCAAGGATCACCGTACTCGGAGAACTTATCCGAGATGTTGACCCCTAGCCACGCCAAGTAGCGAGGGTATAGCTTTTTATAAGTTTTGTTCGATAACTTATTTATTGCAAGGAGAACGCCCTTTAAAGGTATTTTCGCTACGCGTTTATATCCCTGAGCAGCAGGAACGACTTTGTCGACCCTCATTATTAAAAGCCTTTCTCTATCATGGATAGTGCTTGATCAAAGCCGGCAACGAAACTTGAATCAGCACGATGAAGCGTCTCCCTGCACCCACCTGTGTCGTAAGTTATAACAGGAGTGCCACAGGCCTCGGCTTCAAGGTTGACCGTCGGATAGTTGTCCTCTACGGTAGGATTGAAATAGACGTCCGCCGTTGTATAGATGCCGGCGAGCTCCTGGGGAGAGTTGGTACGTTTGAGGCCAACAACGCCCCGGGGAAGCGCCTTTAGCTGCCGATCCGAAAGGCCGACGAGCGCTACGACAAACTTGTCAGAGTCAAGTTCCTCGGCTAAGCGGACGAAATCAGGAAGTCCCTTGCGCTTGGTCCAAGGGCTCGCAACGCCTAGCACCATAAACCGGTCGCCAATACCGTATCTCTCGCGGAAGTCGCTTGGGGTGGGTTTGAAAACGTCGGTGTCGATGACGTTATGACGGACCTCCACCGGATAATCTTTGAGAAAGCTCTCCCCGACCAAATCCGCGAGCCACTGTGAAGGTGTTATTAGCGTCATCCGCTCAGGCGGTACGCTCGTGAAGATGCGTTTCTTATCTTCATAGTTTCTCGCGCAGTTGGTTTTTGAAATCGTTATGGGATAGGTGTCCAGCTGCGGGCAGCATTTCGAGTACGCGCAATGAGACTGCCATTGTGCACACTTCACATATGTGAAGTACGCACAATGGCCCGTAAAGGCCCAGCAATCGTGCAACGTCCATTTAACCTGGCAACGATGTGAGGCGAGCCAAGAGAACAGCATCTCTATGTTCACGTAATAGCCGTGTATGTTATGCAGGTGCACCACATCGGGATCGATCTCGTCCAGGCGCTTGAGCAGTTTTGCGGTATCTCGCTTAGAGTAGAAGCCCATGCGGTCATGCAAACGTGTCATGGCGCCGTGGGAGAGGTAGCCGGACTTCGAAGCGCAGCACTGCTCATGGTCGCTTATCGTGTTGTGGCGACGGCCCCAGAAGATGTAAGAGTCAACCCCGCGCTCAGTCAGCTCATGGTGAAGGTTGCGCATTATGGTACCGGTGGAACCGTTGTAAAAGCTGTTGAGCTGGACGTAGCGCAGCGGGCGTCCCAGACATTCACCCAGAGCGAGTGCTTCGTCGACGAGCGCGTCGGTCGTGAGCCCTTGGGTCTGCGACACTAGCATTTCCTCCACACCATCTTGTCTACGACGCCTGTGTAGCTCTGGATGATTTTCACGACCTTGGTGGACACGGTCTCGTCGGCGTAGTCGGGCACGGGGGCCTCGGGGAGCGACCCCTCGGCGTCGAGCTCGACGGCGGTGTGGACCGCCTGGAGCAGGCCGCGCTCGCTGATGCCGGCAAGCGTGAAGCACGCCTTGTCCAGCGCCTCGGGGCGCTCGGTCGAGGTACGGATGCACACCGCCGGGAACGGGCGGCCGATACTGGCGAAGAAGCTCGACTCCTCGGGCAGGGTGCCGGAGTCGGAGACAACCGCGAAGGCGTTCATCTGCAGGCAGTTGTAGTCGTGGAAACCCATGGGCTCGTGCATGCGCACGCGCGGGTCGAGCTTGAAGCCAGTGGCCTCCAGGCGCTTACGGGAGCGCGGGTGGCAGGAGTACAGGATCGGCATGTCGTATTTCTCGGCCAGCGCGTTGATCGCGGTGAACAGGCTCGTGAAGTTCGCCTCGGTGTCGATGTTCTCCTCGCGGTGGGCCGAGAGCAGCATATAGCGCTTGGGCTCAAGGCGGAGCTCGGAGAGGATATCGGATGCCTCGATCTTGTCCAGGTTGGCGCGCAGGACCTCCGCCATGGGCGAGCCTGTGACGTAGGTGCGCTCCGGGGCGCAGCCGGTGTCCTTGAGGTAGCGACGGGCGTGCTCGGAGTAGGCAAGGTTGACGTCGGAGATCACGTCGACGATGCGGCGGTTGGTCTCCTCGGGCAGGCACTCGTCCTTGCAGCGGTTGCCCGCCTCCATGTGGAAGATGGGGATGTGGAGCCTCTTGGCCGCGATAGCGGACAGGCAGCTGTTGGTGTCGCCCAGGATCAGCAGCGCATCGGGCTGGACCTGCACCATCAGCTTATAGCTCGCGGCGATGATATTGCCCACCGTCTCGCCCAGGTCGGCGCCCACAGCGTCCAGGTAGACGTCGGGGTCGTCCAGCGACAGGTCGCGGAAGAAGATGCCGTTGAGCGTGTAGTCGTAGTTCTGCCCGGTGTGAGCCAGCAGGCAGTCGAAGTGGCGGCGGCACTTCTTGATGACCTCGGACAGGCGGATGACCTCGGGGCGGGTGCCCACGATGATCAGCAGCTTCAGGCGGCCGTCGTCCCCGAAGCGGATATCGGAATAGTCCTTGCCCATGCGGCTAGACCTCCTCGTAGTAGGTGTCGGGGTCCTCGGGGTCGAAGGGCTCGTTGGCCCACATGACCGTCACGAGGTCCTCGGTGTCGGACATGTTGGTGATGGAGTGCGTGTAGCCGGGGATCATCTCGACCACGCGCATGTCGGGACCAGAGACGACATACTCGTCGACGGGGAAGGGCTTGCCCTCGGCGTCCTCCCCCACCCTCCTCAGCCTGATCGACGCGGTACCGGAGACCACCAGGAACCTCTCCCATTTGCTCATGTGCCAGTGGTTGCCCTTGGTGATGCCGGGCTTCGAGACGTTGATGGAGACCTGGCCGCGCTCCGGCGTGCGCAGGAACTCGGTGAACGAGCCGCGCTCGTCGGTGTTGGGCTTCAGGGAGTAGGCGAAGTGCCCCGGCTCGTAGTGGGACAGGAACGTGCTCCAGAGCTTCTTGGAGAAGGATCCCTCGGAAAGGTCCGGCACCGAAAGCGTCTCGCGGCTGTCGCGGAAGCTGCCCAGCAGGTAGACGATCTCGCCCAGGGTTTTCACGTCGGTCCCGGGGACGTAGCAGAAATCATCTCCGTCGACGCGCTCGAGCCCCTCGTATCCGCAGCGGTGCTCCTCCCCCAGCAGGGCGCCCAGCATCTCGTCGACGAGGTCGTCGATGTAGAGGAGCTCCAGCTCCACCGAGGGGTCGTTCACGGTGTAGGGGCGGCCGTTGGCGATGGCGTCGCAGAAGGTGGCCACGGCGGAGTTGTAACGCGGGCGGCACCACTTGCCGTAGAGGTTGGGAAAGCGGTAGATGAGCACCGGGGCGCCCGTGCGCTCGGAATAATCGCGGAACAGGCCCTCCCCCGCCAGTTTCGACTCGCCGTAGACCGAGCCCTCAAAACGGCCGGAAAGGCTCGCCTGCGCGGAGCTGGAGAGCATGACGGGGCACGTGTTCCCGTGGCGCACGAGGGCATCAAGCAGCGTGGAGGCGAACCCGAAGTTGCCCTCCATGAACTCCGCCTGGTCCTCGGGGCGGTTGACGCCGGCCAGGTTGAAGACGAAGTCGGCGCGGGAGCAGTAGCCGTCCAGCTCCTCGGTCGTCGAGTCGACGTCATACTCCATGACCTCGAGCGGCAGCAGGGCTCGGTATTTGGCGCGGCGGTCCTTGCCGTCGCGGATGTTTTTCAGCGCGCAGCAGAGGTTCTTCCCGACGAAGCCCCTGGCGCCGGTGACGAGGACGCGCACCCTACTGCACCGCCTCGTGCTCGCGGCCCTCGAGCGCCAGCTGCACGTACTCGGCGGTCTTGATCTTGGCGATGGTGCCCTCAACGTCGAGCCTCTCGGTGTTGTGGGAGGTGTAGGACTCGTCGGCCTGGGTCTCCACCTCACCGTCCACGACGAACTTGTCGTAGTTCAGGTCGCGCGAGTCGCATGCCACGCGGTAGTAGCCACCCATGTCCTCGGCGCGCAGGCGCTCCTCGCGGGTCATGAGGGTCTCGAAGAGCTTCTCGCCGTGGCGGGTGCCGATCACCTGGGTGCCCACGCGGCCGAAGACCTCCTGGACCGCCTCGGCGAGGTCGCCGATGGTGGAGGCAGGCGCCTTCTGGATGAACAGGTCGCCGGGGTTGGCGTGCTCGAAGGCGAACTGCACCAGGTCGACCGCCTCGTCCAGGTTCATGAGGAAGCGGGTCATGTTGGGGTCGGTGACCGTGAGCGGCTCCCCTTTTCGGATTCGGTCGATGAACAGCGGGATGACGCTGCCGCGCGAGCACATGACGTTGCCGTAGCGGGTGCAGCAGATGGTGGTGCGGCCGGCGCCGTTTCGGGCGTTGGCGTAGATGATGGACTCCATCATGGCCTTGGACTTGCCCATGGCGTTGATGGGGTATGCCGCCTTGTCGGTGGACAGGCACACGACGCGGTCGACGCCCTCGTCGATCGCGGCGTGCAGCACGTTGTCCGTGCCGATGACGTTGGTGCGCACGGCCTCCATGGGGAAGAACTCGCAGGAGGGCACCTGCTTGAGGGCGGCGGCGTGGAACACATAGTCCACGCCAACCATGGCGGACTTCACGGACGCGAGGTCTCGCACGTCGCCAATGTAGAACTTGATTTTCCCCGCCGCCTCCGGCAGCTTGGCCTGAAATTCGTGGCGCATATCGTCCTGCTTCTTCTCGTCGCGGGAGAA
>DYAA01000170.1 GCA_019419405.1 Collinsella sp.
ATGGAGATGTGCTTTATCGGCAAGATCGACTACACCGCGGGCATCTACTGCCTCGTCGCCTCGTTTACCGGCTACTTTACATCACTCGCCCTGGGTACCGAGTACGAAGCGAATGTCATCGCCAGCGTTCCCAACATGACACCACGGACGGTTGCCATCGTTGTTATCAGCGCAATTATCTTCGGCCTGACGGCACGCCTCTTTGCCTGGTCGGTTCGAACCGTCAAGAGCCTGTACGGTCGCTTTATCACCAATTACCTTGTTCGCGCACTCATAGGCGCACTCGTGGTTTTGGCCGCCTATGCCCTCCTCGACGCCTGGGACTACGCCGGCCTTTCCACGTGGCTTTCCGGCGCCGGATTTGCAGGCAACACCACCCTGGCGGACGCAGCCATCAAGTTGGTCGTCACAGCGCTTACCCTGGGCGCCGGCTTCCAAGGCGGCGAGGTCACGCCTCTGTTTGGCATCGGTGCGGCGCTCGGTGGTTGGATCGGTTGCCTTACCGGGCTCGACCCCAGTTTTCTGGCGGCTCTCGGCATGCTCGGCGTGTTCTGCGCCGGCCTCAACGTGCCCATCACCACCTGTATGATGGCCATCGACCTGTTCCACGGCACGGCCGCCGGCTTCTTTGTCATCGTGGCGTTTATCAGCTATCTCGCCGGCGGCCACCGCGGCGTGTACCCCGCCCAGCGCATCATCTCACCCAAGCGCCGCTCGCTTATTGTGGACGAGGGCGGTACGGTAGCGGATGCTATCGAGCGCCACAACGACCTGATAGAGTAGATGTAATAATCGCCGTGCAGCCACAATCGGGGGCAATTCGACCTGAGCGCGACCGCACCGTCATGCCACACGCCGGGAGTCGCCCCATGCACGCAACTGATTTTGGCCGCACGCTCATCATCGCCAACCCCGCCGCCCAGTCGGGCGCCGCGCGCGAGGTTGCCGAGCGCCTGCAGCGCTTTTTGGATATGACCGCGCGCGCATCCCAGTTTGACCTGGTGCTAACCGAGCACATGGGACACGCCAAGGAGCTTGCCGCACAGGCTCAGGGCTATCGCACCGTTATCGCACTCGGCGGCGACGGCGTGATCCACGAAGTCGTCAACGGGCTTATGACGCAAAAGGAGGACGCCCGCCCCGCTCTTGCCGTCCTGCCCGTGGGCTCCGGCAACGATTTTGCCCAGATGCTCGATATCGAAGATTTCTCCGGCAAGGATTTTGGCGCGCTACTCACCTGTGAGCTGCAGCGTCAGGACATCGGGCGGATTCGCTCATGGAACCCTGCGAGCGGCAGCGGCGAGGCGATCGTCGAGTATTACGGCCAGACGCTCTCGGTCGGCATCGATGCCGCCATCGGCCTTGGCACCACCGAGCTGCGCAAAAAGACCGGCTTGACGGGTGCTCCGCTCTACACCCTTTCGGGACTTGAGCAGTTTGGCCTGCGCTATCGCAGCTACCCCATGACAGTCAGCTTTGACGGCGCGCCCGCCGAGCGCGTGAGGGCGATCATCATGGCGATTCAGCTTGGTCCTACCTATGGCTCGGGCTATCGCATCTGCCCCGATGCCGACCCCTGCGACGGCCTGCTCGACGTCTGCTACGTCTGCGGCCCCGTCCCTCGCGCGGTAGCCCTGCCTATGTTCCTTTCGGCCAAGGACGGCCACCATACCAAGTTGCCACCGGTTCGCATGCGCCGCTGCCGCCATGCCGAGCTAACTTTTGAGGAGCCCGACTACCCCATCCAGGCCGACGGCGAGCCCATCGTCGCCTCGCGCATCGAAGTCGACATCCTACCCGGCGCCCTCCAAGTCTGGCACCCAACCCGCTAACCCCACCTAAGTTGCGGTGAAATAGGG
>DYAA01000171.1 GCA_019419405.1 Collinsella sp.
GACCAGTTCCGTGCCCAGCGAGATGATGCCCACACGCGGGGCAGCGTGCACCTTCACGCTCGCGTATCCGGCGCTTGCCAGCAGACCCGCGCCCGCCGGAGCCACGACCTCGCCGGCGTGCATCACAACGTCGCCGGCATGGGCCTCCTCGGCGGCAGAGCGAACGTTCTCCCCTACCTTGGCAGGCGCCGAGAACCTCACATGCGAGCCCTCGTTGCCGTCGCCATCGAGCACGTCGACGATCTCGTACTTCACCACGGCATCGGCACCTTCAGGTACCGGCGCGCCCGTCATGATGCGGACCGTCTCACCCGCGCCGATTGCGCCCTCAAACACATGGCCCGCGGCCTCGTGTCCGATAACGTCGAGCGTCACCGGCGCCTCGCCAGATGCCTGCGCCAAGTCCGACGAGCGCACGGCATATCCGTCCATAGCGCTGTTGGCAAACGGCGAGATGTCGATATCGGCCACCGCGTCCTCGGCCAAGGGAAGACCGACGGCCTGCCACACGGGAATCTCGACAACTTCGGTGCGATTCACGTGCGACAAGACGATCGCCTGTGCGTCCTCCAACGGAATGAGTTTCTCAGCCATATGCACCTCTAGCATGCTGCGGCGCGCAACAAAAGCGCCGATTCTTTATGTTTATCTCAGTATAATCCCTCGCCGCCTGCTCAAGACCTGGCCCGCGGCCGCGAATACATCTGTCGGCCGCAAGCCGCGAAACAAAACCAAAACCAACCTGCCGGTTTGTCACGTATGGCACGTTCTATAATGCTCGTGTTGCAACCAAAAAGAGGAACGTATGGCTTTTACCGACAAACCCGAAAGCGCAAACGAGGCGCAGGATCATTCCCAGTCGCTCGACGACGGCGGCTTTTTCTCCCTTAACGACGTCATCATGGCAGGCAGGCAACAACTCACCCGCTCTGAGCATCTCTTGGCTGCCGACACGCGCCGTAACGCCCGCAACCTACTCGCGAGCGCCAAGTTGCTCGTACTCGTCGTCATCGTCTCGCTCGCCATGGGCGTTGCCGCTTGGGCGTTTTTGGCCTCGCTGAATATCGCGACCGACTATCGCGAACACCATGCATGGATTTACGCACTGCTTCCCGTTGTGGGCGTTGCCACCGCATGGGTGTACAAAAACCACGGCCTTGCTGCCAAACGAGGTAACAACCTGGTCATCGACTCCGCTCTAGGCACACGCCTCATCCATATGCGCATGGCCGTCCTCACCTTCGTCTGCTCCACGCTCACACATCTCACGGGCGGGTCGGCCGGTCGCGAGGGAGCTGCGGTGCAGATTGGTGGCACCATCGCCAGCAACATCTCGAGCCTCGCCCACCTCAAAAAGCACGACCACCACGACCTCATGCTCGCCGGCATCTCGTCGGCCTTTGGCGCCGTATTCGGTTCGCCCCTTGCCGGAGCTTTCTTTGGCA
>DYAA01000172.1 GCA_019419405.1 Collinsella sp.
ACGTGCGCCGCCACCAAGCAGAGCCTGGGGCTGTAGCGCACCTGTCCCTATTTGGTCGGTTTTGATGAGGGGTGTCGCATGCGACATGTGCATATTCATGTGACGGGCATTGTGCAGGGCGTTGCCATGCGCCATGGCCTCGCGATACACAAACGGCCGCATGCCAACGCCCTGCACAATGCCCGTCACATGAATATGCACATGTCGCATGCGACACCCCTCATCAAAACCGACCAAATAGGGACAGGTGCGCTACAGCCCCAGGCTCTGCTTGGTGGCGGCGCACGTGAGCTCACCGTGCTTAACGCCGCGCAGGCCCAGCAGGCGGTCGGCTAGTTCGTAGACGCGCTCGCCGCGACCCTTGAGCGCCAGAATCTCTAAGCAGTTGTGGTGATCCAGATGCACGTGCATGGTCGATACGATCTCGTCGGTGTAGTCGTGCTGCACTTCGTCCAGACGGCGCGTCAGGTCGCCGGTATGGTGGTCGTAGATCATGGTGAGCGACCCGATAACATGCTCGTCGGGCGTGCGCATCTGCTCCTTGGCGATCGAGGCGCGAATCAGATCGCGTACGGCCTCGGATCGGTTAGCCACGTCACCGCGGCGCGCGATCTGCTCGTCAAAGCGGCGCAGCAGGTCGTCGGGCGCGGTGACCGAAAAGCGGACCAGCTCGGAGCTGGAGCCGCTGTAGCGGCAGCTTGCATCGTCGTCCGCACCGTGATTGTGCGCGTGCTCGTGCTCGGCCACGTTACACCAGTTTCACAGAGCCGACGGAGTTGTGGTCGGCCTCGATGGCCTCCTCGTAGCCCTCGAGCGCATCGTGCGCCTCGTGGAGTGCCGCCATGGCGGCCTCGAGCTTGGCGCCAATGCGCTCCATGTCAAAGTTCTCGGTCGCATGCAGCAGCTGATGGCTCCACTCGTGAGCGAGCTCAATGGTGTCGTCGACCTGCTTGACGCTCATGGCAAGCTGGCTCATGTTCATTCCGACGTCATGCATGGGGAGTCTCCTTTTGTACGGGGCGATATGGTGGTTCAGATTCTACTACGCCCGCCTTGAGCGCCGCCGCATAAGAAAACGGGTGCGAGTCCGTCTGACCCGCACCCGTTCACTGGGGGCTGTTTGTATCTACCATACTATCCGTGGTCGCATACCTTGCGTTTGGCACTCCGGCGAGCGGTGCGAAACCGCTCATGGACGGCAGATGGGTAACAAGCGTATTACAGATGTTTCTCCAGCAGTGCCTGAAGTCTTGCCTTGGGCAAGGCGCCGACCGAGCGGTCGACCTCCTCGCCGTTCTTAAAGACGATCAGCGTGGGGATGCTCATGACGCCAAACTTCATGGCCAGGTCCTGGTTGTCGTCGACGTTGCACTTGGCCACAGCCAACTTGCCGGCCAGCTCGTCGGCAACCTCGTCTACGATGGGCGAGAGCGAGCGGCAGGGGCCGCACCACGGGGCCCAAAAATCAACCAGTACGGGCAGGCTGTCGTTAACGATGGAATCGAAGTTCTCGGGGGTAATCTGCTTAATGTCAGCCATGGTGACCTCCATAATACGACGCGGCTCGGCCGCGTAAAACTCAGTACGACCGTGCTTATACCCAGCGGCCCGCAAAGCAACCACTCGCGGGCGGCTCTTTTATATAATGGTGGGCACGCAAACGATTGGAGAGCGCATGCCCACGTCACAAAGCCAGAAAAAAGAAGCCATCGCTCAGGCGACCGAGCAGGAGCTCGCGTCGCTTGCAGGTCGCGGTGTGCGTATCGCGGGCAACGCGTGCTCGCCGATTGTGCTGGTCAAAGGCGATTTGGATGAAGCCGAGTGCTCGGGCGGCGAGCTGGCTGCCGGCGCGGATGGCGCCGCGTTGCGCAAGGCGCTCGGCGCCATCGGATATGCCCCCGAGGACTTTTGCGTGCTGGCAAGCGTCGCCGGCGCGGGTGACGGAGCGGTCGCGGTGGGCGAGACTCTGCCGTGCGACCTGTTCCGCGAGGCGCTGGAGGCTCTGGACCCCGAGGCGGTGCTGCTGCTCGACAACAGTGCGGCCGATGTCATGCGCGAAACCTACGCCGATATGCTCGTGGCGATTGATGACTTCGACACCGCCATGCTCAAGCCCGGCCTGGTCGCCCATGTGCAGGGCCGCCGCGTGCTCGCGCTCGATGGCTTTGAGGCGGCGCTGACCGACAAAGCGGCCAAGCAGCGTATGTGGGCCTACATCAAGCAGCTGACCCCGGCGGTCGCTCCACTGTAGCGGATCGGCACCGGCGAGCGATTGCCTGGCGGGCGAGGCGCGCCGCGAGATCGGCGCCGTACTTCTACATCACAGCGCGCAGCTCAAACCGATCGCCGTTAATGCGGAACTGGCAGTTGCCGTTCATGCGCTCCACGGCAAGTTTGATGCTCTTGGTTCCAAAGCCGTGGCCCGCATGCCGGGTCACGGGCATGCCGTCGACCATGCGCGGCGCGCGGTCAAACGTGTTGGAAACTAACAGCAACAGCTGGCCGTCCTCAAGTCGCAGGTCAAGGTCGACGAATCGCTTTCCTTGGGGTGCGGCGCTTGCGGCGGTGATAGCGTTTTCCAAGGCATTTGAGAGCACGCTAAACAGGTCGGCGTCACCTACGTGGACGGTTTCGGGTACGGCGGCGCGCAGGTTGGCGGTAATGCCGTTTCTATTGATATCTGAGTTGAATGACGAAAGCGCGATGTTTACGGTCTCGTTGGCGCAGAAGCGGCGTACGGCGGTGCGGTCGCCGGCTTCGCAGAGTTCGTCGATGCGGTTGAGCGCCTCGTCGGTGTGGCCCTCCTCAATTAAAGTGGCCAGGCCGCGTAGGAAGTGGCGCATATCGTGGCGAAGAATCGACAGCTCGCGCCCAGATTGACGCCAAGCCTCGAGCTCTTTGATGGCGGCGCTGTCGCGGGTTTCGAGCATCCAACGCTCTCGCTCGGCGGTTTCCTTTTCTTCGTATTCGCGCAGGTAAACGGCAAGAAACATAAGATAGAAGGCACAGAGCGCAAATGCCAAAAACTCAACTGTCACCACCGAGCCCGAGTGGAACAGCGTGGTGTAGACGTTGGTGGCGTAGTCAAAGATGTAATAGACGAGCGGCAGGATTAAAAGGATGCCCAGCTCGGTGGGGCTTTTAATCGCCAGGCGGGGTCCAATGTCGCCGGCCCAATGCAGCAGGACGGCAAAGACGCCGAGCGTGGTAGCGATGCGTGCCAGATAGTACGCGATCTGAGAATCGGTTGCGGCAAATGCGGCGATGCCCATCCAATTGCTGAACTGGCAGCTCAGATAGGCGCTGGTGACGCCCAACGTCGCGAGTAGCGGACTCAAGTGGTAGCGCGCGCATAGGTAGACGGTAAGCGGCAAGTGCACGACGAGCGGATAGACCTGACGGGCAAAAAGCTCTCCGCCAACGACATTGGCGATCGAAAAGGCAGCGCCGGTTGCGGCTCCGACCCCCACCAACTCGAGTGCATGGCGTCGATTGATTTCGATACCGCACAGCGCCGCCGAGGCAAAGACGCCAAAGAGCAGCGTCGTGGCGTGGTGGATTGCCCAAAGGACCATTTCGACCGAGGAGATCATCAGCGCCTCCCGCCCTCAAAGCGCACCGCAAAGTAGGCGTCTTGGAACCCCTGCTTGCTGCTGCGCGACAGCGGAATGCACGCGCCCGAGCGCATGACGATGTCTGTGCGATCGAAGTGGTCGATGTTGCGCAAGTTGACCTGGTAGCTACGGTGGCATTTAAAGAAGGTGGCATTTTGCGCCAAACGGTCCTCGACGCTGCGGAACGATTCGAGTGCCTCGATATCGCGTCCGTCGCGCAGATGGAAGACCACGTGCTTGTTGCGCGCCTCGGCATATTCGATGTCGGACAGGCGCAGGGCGTGGTAGCCAAAGGACGTTTTGATCACGAGCTCGTCGGTTGCCGCCGGGCGCATGCTCGAAAGTTCGTCGAGTAACTGCGCCAGGCGTTCGTAAGTCACGGGCTTGAGCAGATAGTCGAAGGCGCGGACCTCGTAGGACTCCAGTGCAAACTCGGGCGACGAGGTGAGGAACACCAGGCGCACGGCGGTGTCGGCCTGGCGCAATTCGCGTGCGGTGTCCATGCCGTTGACGAGCGGCATGATCATGTCGAGCAGGATGATGTCGGCGCGCGACGCGGCATGGCGCGCCAGCAGGTCCTCGCCGCGCGTGACGAGCGCAACATCGACCGCCGTGCCCGTCTCGATCGACCAACGGTCGATCATCCGGTGCAGTCTATCTAGAAAAGCGGCGTCATCGTCGCAGGCAATAATCTTGAGCATTCTGAGCCCCCTTAGTAGTTCGATTTTGCCACATTGGGCGCGGACCACTCGCGGGGGAGCGCCCGTTCGTGCCTCACGGTGCGCAACTCGCGCCGAGCGGTATTGCGGTGGCGAAAGATGCCTCCTGCGCTATCGAGAGCTCGGCTATCCTCAGCTTGCCAGTTCGAAAATGGACCTGCCGCATGATTGAATCTTTATTTCAACCTTACACCTAGGTTTACAGCTGTCTTGTCAGCTGTAAACCTAGGTGTCATACTAAAGCCCCAAGATTCGCCAAAAGAGAGGGGCCTTGATGGCACAGAGCGCGAACATGGATGCGTCGGAGCTTGCACGCGATATCGCGGCCGGCCTAGCATCGGCAACGACGGCAACGGAGCGCGCGGCACTGGTGCCCGCAGAGCTTGTCGAGGCCATTCAGCAACTAAAAACCCAACGTGACGCGGTGATCCTGGCGCACTACTATGTGGCGCCCGAGGTTCAGGCTGTGGCCGATTACGTCGGCGACAGCTTCTACCTGGCAAAGCTCGCCAAAAGCCTACCGCAGCAGACTATCGTGCTGTGCGGCGTGGAGTTTATGGGCGAGAGCGCCAAGCTGCTCAATCCCACCAAGACCGTGCTGCTGCCCGAGCCGGGCGCGGACTGTCCCATGGCGCACATGGTCAAGCGCGAGACGGTCGACGCGGCGCGCGCCGAGTATGGCGACGACCTGGCCGTGGTGTGCTACGTCAACTCGACGGTCGAGATCAAGAGCTGGAGTGACGTGTGCGTTACCAGCTCAAACGCCGTCAAGATCGTCTCCGAGCTGCCGCAGCAGCACATCTTGTTCATTCCCGACCAGAACCTGGGCCGCTTCGTAGCCGAGCAGGTGCCCCAAAAGCACGTCATCCCCAACAACGGCTACTGCCCGCGCCATCACATCATCACCGTCGAGCAGATCGTCGACGCGACGGAGGCCCACCCCGACGCGCTCGTGCTGGCGCATCCTGAGTGCAAGGCTGACGTCCTGGCTGAGGCCGACTACATCGGCTCCACCGCCGGCATCATCAAGTATGCCGAGGAGTCCGACGCGAGCGAGTTCATTATCGTGACGGTCCGCGGCGTACTCTACGAGCTCGAGCGCCGCTGCCAGGGCACCGGCAAGAAGTTCTACTTCCCCGCGGTGCAGCCCACCTGCGTCAACATGGATCTCATCACGCTCGAAAAGCTCGTGCGCTGCCTGGAGACGGGCGAGGGCGAGGTGCAGATTGGCGTGTCGGACAAGGCCGCCGATCAGGCCAAGCTCACGCTCGACCGCATGCTCGAGTACGCAGCGCGCTAGAACAATGCGGCATGAGGGACGGTCCCTTATGTCACATTCAAGGGAGAGGATTCCTGTGGAAACCAAGCAATACCCCGATATGGAGTGCGACGTCGTTATTGCCGGCTGCGGTGTAGCGGGCCTGTATGCGGCTCTCAACCTGCCGACGAGCATGCGCGTGATCATGCTCTCCAAGGGCGCTGTCGACGAGTGCGATTCGATGCTCGCGCAGGGCGGCATTTGCGTGCTGCCCGAGGGTTCTGACTACGATGCCTTCTTTGAGGACACCATGCACGCCGGCCACTACGAGAACCGCCGCGAGAGCGTCGACATCATGATTCGCTCGAGCCGCTCGGTCATCAACGACCTGCTGGCGATGGGCGTGGACTTTGAGCGCAAGGCCGACGGCAGCCTCGACTTTACCCGCGAGGGTGCGCACAGCCGCCCCCGCATTGCCTTCCATGCCGACATTACGGGCAAGGAGATCACGACCAAGCTGCTTCAGGCCGTTCGCAAACTGGATAACGTGCAGATTTTGGAGCACGTGGCCATGACCGACATCCTGACGGGCGAGCGTGACGGCGCAACGGTGTGTGCCGGTGTCGTCGCCGTTCCCGTGGACGAGGACAACTCGGTCCGCCCCGCCGACGAGCTGATAAATGCCGCCGAGGGCGCGCATGCCGGCGAGCCGTTTAAGATCCATGCCCGCCACACGCTGTGGGCGACGGGCGGCATCGGCGGCATATACGACCACTCGACCAACTATCCGCAGCTCACGGGCGATGCCTGCTACATCGCTCAGGAGCATGGCATTAAGATGGAGCACCTGGACTACGTGCAGATCCACCCCACGGGACTGTTCTCGCCGCAGCCAGGCCGCACCTTCCTGATCAGCGAGAGCTGCCGCGGCGAGGGCGCGATTTTGCTCAACGCCGCCGGTGAGCGCTTTACCGACGAGCTTCAGCCGCGCGATGTGGTCGCTGCCGCTATTCGCGAGCAGATGAAGCGGGACGGTACCGAGCACGAGTGGCTGAGCTTTGCCCCCGTCGAGCGCGATGTAGTGACCGGGCACTTTGCCAACATTCGCGCACGCTGCTTGGAGGACGGCCGCGACATCTTGGACGAGCCCATCCCCGTTACGCCTACGCAGCACTACTTTATGGGCGGCGTGTGGGTCGACAAGGACGGCCGCACCTCGATGCCCGAGCTCTACGCCGCCGGCGAGACGGCTTGCAATGGCGTGCACGGCAAGAACCGCCTTGCATCGAACAGCCTGCTCGAGGCGCTGGTCTGGGGTCGTCGCGCCGCGTGGTACATGCGTACCGGCGAGTCACTGGCCGTGGAGCAGGCCGGTGAGCCCGCGCTTGACGGGCGTCACCGCGCCCTGAGTGCCCATACCCTTGCAATCGATGATTTGGCTCGTGCCGCCGGCACGCAGGCCGTGGAGGAGTAGACCATGAATCCCATTACCATGAAACTCGTCGTCGATGATCTGATTCTGCAGGCTCTGCGCGAGGACATTACCTTTGAGGACGTGAGCACGGCGAGCGTGTGCCCCACGGCGCGTCCCGCCACGGTGGAGCTTATCGCCAAGGCCGATGGCATCATCGCCGGCCTGGATGTGTTCGCTCGCACCTTTGAGCTGCTGGATTCGCAGAGCTCGGTGCTGTTTGATGTTGCCGACGGTGACGAGGTGCACGCCGGCGACCACGTGGGCCAGGTGCGCGGCGATGCGCGCGTGCTGCTTTCGGGCGAGCGCGTGGCGCTCAACTACCTGCAGCGCATGAGCGGTATCGCTACCTATACGCACAGAATGGCTGCGGTGCTCGAGGGCACCAAGACCGTGCTTGTCGACACACGTAAGACCACGCCGGGCATGCGCGTCTTCGAGAAGGCCGCGGTTGAGATTGGCGGCGGCAGCAACCACCGCTACAACCTGTCGACGGCCGTCATGCTCAAGGACAACCACATCGATGCCGCCGGTGGCGTGACGCGCGCGATCGAGATGGCGCGCGCCCATGCGTCGTTTACCACGACAGTTGAGATTGAGTGCGAGAACCTGGACATGGTGCGCGAAGCCGTGGAGGCCGGTGCCGACATTATCATGCTCGACAACATGACCCATGACGACATGGCCGCCGCCATCGAGCTTATCGCCGGTCGCGCCAAGACCGAGTGCTCGGGCAACGTGGACGCCAGCAACATTCGCGCCCTGGCCGATCTGGGTGTCGACTATATTAGCTCGGGCGCCCTGACGCACTCTGCGCCGATCCTCGACCTCTCGCTTAAGCACCTGCGTCTGCTGGACGGTAAATAATGAACGCCCGCGAGCGTCGCCGTGCCATCATGGCCGTGCTCGAAGGAGCCAAGGAGCCCGTTTCGGGCAGCGCACTTGCCCGCGAGGTTGGCGTGAGCCGTCAGGTCGTGGTTCAGGATATTGCCCTGTTGCGTGCCGATGGGCACGATATCGTGGCGACCAACCGCGGCTACGTGCTGCAGGAAGCCGCGAGTAGCCCCGCCGTGCCCACGCGTCTTGTTAAGGTGCGCCACGGCGTGGAGCAGGCGGGCGACGAGCTTACGAGTATCGTCGACGCGGGTGGCGCCGTGCTCAACGTGATCGTCAACCATCGTGTGTACGGCAAGATCACGGCCGACCTGGACATCCGCAATCGTCGCGATGTTGAGCGCTACCTGCACGATATCGAGAGCGGCAAGAGCTTTCCACTACTAACGGTGACGAGCGGCTACCACTTCCATCGCATCGCGGCGGAGGACGAACAGACCCTCGACGAGATCGAGGCCATGCTCAAGGAGAAAGGCTATTTGGCAGACCTGATGCCCTACGAGGACGATCTGTCGTAGCCGATGCTGCAAACGTCCCTAAGCGGCAATCTGACGTTCAATCGTCGGTCGCGTACCAAAGTACGCTTCCCTCCTCTTTCACGTCACCTTGCTCGCTTAGGGACGTTTTCGCTGACGTGAGCTCAACCTGCGACGGTGCCTAATTGGTTATCCGCACAAAAAAGGAGGCCTCCGCGGCGATGCGGAAGCCTCCTTTTTTGTGCACGGTGTACTTTTGAGTGTGCAAGTGGGGAGTTGTTACTCCTCGACGATCTCGGTGATCGCGCCAGCGGGGCAAGCGTCCTGGCAAGCGCCACAGGCGACGCAGGAGTCCTCGTCGGCGACGGTAGCGACGTCCTGGAGCTCCAGAACGCCAGCGGGGCAGGAGTCGACGCAAACGCCACAAGCGATGCACTCGTCGGCATCAATTACGGGATGAGCCATGGTAGTTTCCTCTCTGTTGACCGACGCTACAGGCGATGCGCGCCGGTTTGATTCGGGCAAAAACATACCACGGGAGCGACCGTTTGCAATACCCTCTGGCCGGCATCTTCATACCGTTCGCCGAGTATGCCAAGGTTTACTAAAAAACGCGCAGGTGGGGCTGTTGAGCTGCGAAAATGTTAGCTAAAGGTGACTTGAAATATTGAGCTATTGAGCGCGCCTGCGGAAAGGGCATCCCGTTATTTGGCCGAAAACCGGGGCGCAGTTTCCGGTTAGGCCCGCTAGCGGAAACTGCGAGCCGGCATCAGCTCTCAAAACGGGACGAGCTTTCCGCAAGGCAGCTCCAGACACCTTCGGACCCAAGCCTCAGCCATCTCTACATAGATCTCAATAGATTTGCCGAGAACTCAATCAGCGCATCTACCTGCGCATTTAAGAACCTAAACTCTCAGCAATAAGAAATCTTATATGAATTGACTTAGATTTTGTATATTCCGGCCCATAAGGGGATACACTACATCCTGAAAGACAAGCCGAAGCGCCGCGCGACAGATCGTCGAGGCGGCGCGAACGCAAAAGAGAGAGGGAATTTCTAATGAGTAAGATTCTTGGTATCGACCTTGGTACTACTAACTCCGCAATGGCCGTTCTCGAGGGCGGTTCTCCGACCATTATCGTGAACGCCGAGGGCGACCGCACCACCCCGTCCGTCGTGGGCTTCCGTGCCGACGGCGACCGCGTCGTGGGTAAGGCCGCTAAGAACCAGGCTGTCACCAACCCCAAGAACACCGTGTTCTCCATCAAGCGCTTCATGGGCCGCAAGTACTCCGAGTGCACCTCCGAGATCAAGACCGTGCCGTATGAGGTCAAGGAGGGCCAGGGTGGCCGTGCCGTCGTCGATATCGAGGGCAAGGATTACACCGCCGAGCAGGTGAGCGCCATGACGCTCGCCAAGATGAAGGCTGACGCCGAGAAGTATCTGGGCGAGACCGTCACCGACGCCGTCATCACCGTCCCGGCCTACTTCAACGACGCCCAGCGTCAGGCCACCAAGGACGCCGGTAAGATCGCCGGCCTCAACGTCAAGCGTATCGTCAACGAGCCGACTGCTGCTGCTCTTGCCTATGGCCTGGACAAGCAGGGCACCGACCAGCGCATCCTGGTCTTCGACCTGGGCGGCGGCACCTTCGACGTCTCCATCCTCGACCTCGCCGACGGCGTGTTTGAGGTTCTGTCCACCTCGGGCGACAACCACCTGGGCGGCGACGACTGGGATCAGCGCGTCATCGACTGGATGGCCGACAAGTTCCAGCAGGAGAACGGCGTCGACCTGCGTCAGGACCCCATGGCCCTGCAGCGTCTGAAGGAGGCCGCCGAGAACGCCAAGAAGGAGCTCTCCGCCGCCCAGCAGACCACCATCAACCTGCCGTTCATTACCATGAACCAGTCCGGCCCGCTGCACCTCAACTACACGCTGACCCGCGCCGAGTTCGAGAAGATCACCCGCGACCTGCTCGAGCGCTGCAAGCAGCCTGTCACCAACGCCCTGCGTGACGCCAAGCTTAAGCTCTCCGATTTGACCGAGGTCATCCTCGTCGGCGGCTCCACCCGTATGCCCGCCGTCCAGGAGCTCGTCAAGACCATGACCGGCAAGCAGCCCAACATGTCCGTGAACCCCGACGAGGTCGTTGCCGACGGCGCTGCCGTCCAGGGCGGCGTGCTCACCGGCGACGTCGAGGGCATCCTGCTGCTCGACGTTACCCCGCTGTCGCTGGGCGTCGAGACCATGGGCGGCATCATGACCAAGATGATCGACCGCAACACCACGATCCCGACCTCCAAGACCGAGGTCTACTCCACCGCTGCCGACAACCAGACCAGCGTCGAGATCAACGTGCTCCAGGGCGAGCGCGAGCTTGCTCGCGACAACAAGTCGCTCGGTAAGTTCCAGCTGACCGGCATCCCGGCTGCCCGCCGCGGCGTGCCGCAGATCGAGGTCACCTTCGACATCGACGCCAACGGCATCGTCAAGGTCTCTGCTAAGGACAAGGGCACCGGCAAGGAGCAGCAGATCACCATCTCCGGCTCCACCGCTCTGTCCGACGACGAAGTCGATCGCATGGTCAAGGACGCCGAGGCCCATGCCGAGGAGGACAAGAAGCAGAAGGAGGAGGTCGAGGTCCGCAACCAGACCGATAGCCTGTGCTACTCCACCGAGCAGACCCTCAACGAGCTGGGCGACAAGGTTTCCGCCGATGTGAAGTCCAAGGCCGAGACCGCTATCGCCGACGCCAAGAAGGCGCTCGAGGGCTCTGACGTCGAGGCCATCAAGGCCGCTGGCGAGTCCCTGCAGTCCGTGGCCTACGAGCTGGCCCAGGTTGTCTACGCCGACGCTCAGCAGCAGACCGACGGTGCCGCCGGCGCCCAGCCTGCCGACGATGACGTGGTCGACGCCGACTACGAGGTTGTGGACGACGAGGACAAGTAATCATGTCCGCCCGTAAAGCTCGCACGGAGGCGGCTGCCGCTGGCGCCGCCCCCGTTGACTCTGAGGAGAAGGACGTGAAGATTCCCGTAGAGGCCGTCGACGATACCGAGGCCAACGAGGCCGAGGCCGCCGAGGCTGCCGAGAACCAGGTAGAGGATTCCAACAAGGAGGCGACGATGACCGAGGACGAGATGGTGGAAGCCGCTATCCGCGCCGGTGAGGAAGCCGCCGACAACGACTTTAAGCTCAAGTTCGAGCAGGCCCAAAAGGAGCTTGCCGACGTGCGCAGCGAGCTCGATGCTGCGGCAGAGGCTCAGAAGGCTGCCGAGGACAAGGCGAAGGACGCCACCGAGCGCACCGCCCGTTTGCAGGCCGACTGGGAGAACTTCCGTCGCCGCACCGCCAACGAGCGCATCGCCGAGCGCGACCGCGCGACTGAGAAGCTTGTCACCGCGCTGTTGCCGGTAATCGACGATATCGAGCGCGCGATCGACCATGCCCGCAGCCAAGAGCTTGCCGACGACTTTAAGCAGTTCGTCGATGGCGTTGATGCGGTGCATGCCAAGCTGCTCGATGTGTTTGCGCACGAGGGCGTTGAGCCCATCGACCCCAAGGGCGAGGCGTTCGATCCGCTCGAGCACCAGGCTGTGGGTCGCGTCGAGGACGCATCGCAGTACGACGAGACCGTCAACGACGTGTACCAGAAGGGCTACCGCATGGCGGATCGCATCCTGCGTTCCGCGATGGTGACGGTGACCTACGGTGGCGAGAAGCGCCCCGCACCGGAGCCCGAAGCGGCGCCCGAGGATGCTTCGGCCGATACGGCCGAGAGCACCGAGGAGTAATTGAGAAGGGCCCCGGGGCAACACCCGGGGCCCTTTCTGGCCTAGTGCCATATGAAAGCATGAGCCGCCGCCCGCTGGGCGGCGGATGAAACAGGAGAGGAGCTACGATGGCTGCAGGCAAAACCTTCTATGACATCCTGGGCGTATCCAAGAGCGCCTCCGACAAAGAGATCAAGAGCGCGTTTCGCAAGCTCGCGCAAAAATATCACCCCGATGCCGGCGGCGACGAGGCCAAGTTCAAGGAGATCAGCGAGGCCTACGAGACGCTTTCGGACGAGAAGAAGCGCAAAGAGTACGACCAGATGCTCATGTTTGGCGGCATGCCGGGCGCAGGCGGCGCGTATGGCGGCGGCTACGGTGCCGGCGCGGGCGCCAGCGGCTGGGGCGACATCTTCGACAGCATCTTTAGCGGCAACGGCGCCTGGGGCAGCGATTGGGGCTCGGGCTTTGCCGGGGCCGCGGGTAATGCCGGCGCGGGACGCAGCCGTGCTCGCAAGGGCAGCGACCTGTCGCTGACCGTCGATGTGACGGCTGAGGACGCGTTTCGCGGCGTGACGCACAAGGTTACCTACCGCATTCCCTCGACGGGCGAGCAGCAGACCATTACGGTCTCAGTGCCCGCGGGCGCGGTCGACGGCGGCAAGCTGCGCTACAAGCGTCGCGGAGAGTACGGCGTTGCCGGCGGCGAGCGCGGCGACCTGGTCGTGACCACGCACGTGGAGGAGCACCCGCTGTTTAAGCGCAAAGGCGCCGACGTGACCATGGAGGTACCGGTCTCGGTCTACGAGGCGGCGCTCGGCTGCACGGTGGACGTGCCCACGCCCGGCGGTGCAACGGTCCGTTTGAAAGTGCCCGCGGGCACCCAGACGGGCAAGAAGTTCCGCTTTAAGGAAATGGGGGCGCCCGACGTTAAGCACCGTGGCCGCACGGGCGCGCTGCTCGTCGAGATCAAGGTGCAGGTCCCCACAAACCTGTCTGATGACGAACGCGATGCCATGACCAAGCTGCGCGAGGTCGACACGCGCGACTATCGCGAGAAGGTCAACCGTTACAAGGCGACGTACTAGGGCGGTCGCGGCGCACGCCCACGCCCGCAGGCTTATGATGGACGATAACGAGACGGAAAGGGGTCAGGTAGCATGGCCGAGGACAATAGGAACAAACCGCTGTACATGATCAGCGTGGCGGCCGAGCTGACCGGCATGCATCCGCAGACTCTGCGCGTCTACGAGTCCAAGGGCCTGGTGAACCCCCAGCGCTCGGGCGGCAACACGCGCCTGTATTCGCGTGCCGATATCGAGCGCCTGGAGCTCATCAACCAACTGACCGACGAGGGTATCAACCTTGCCGGCGTGGTGCGCATCCTCGATATGAAGGAGCGTGCCGAGGAGCGCGAGCGCGAGAATGAAAAGCTCCGTGCTCGCGTGCGCCAGCTCGAGGACGAGCTGCACGAGTACAAGATGCAAAAGAAGATCACCGCCCTGGCCCCGCGCGACGGCTCGGTCAACCCCGAGCAAGTTATGCGCAAACTGCTAGGTACGGGTGGCGACCTATAGCTCCGCCGACGCTGCCGGGCGCTCATTGGGGACAGACTTAAATGAGTGCCCACAGAATGAGAGTGGATAATTTCCCGTTTTTGGCCTATGTGCAGGCTCAAAGTGGGAGATTATCCACTCTCGTCATTTCGGCACTTGGGGACGTTCCTTTTGTGCCGGCACTTGGGGACACTCCTTGCGCCAAACCGGTCTTCCCGCCCCCGGCTCGCCTTATGCTTTACTGAGATAAAGTGAACGCAGAGATTCGTAACCCACTCGCAACCGTTCTATGGCACGATATTGAACGAATGTATGCTATGCGCCCAAATCTTTTGGGCAGAGTGGGAGACAGTATGGTCAAGCTGTACGAGGACGGCATCTACCTGCGCGGCGGCAGCGAGGTTGTGCCTGCGGCCGAGGCTGCCGAGCGCGGTATTACGCAGACACCCGAGGATGCCAAGCGCGGCACCATCGCGTATTCGATCCTCCAGGCACACAATACGTCGGGCGACCCCGAGGCACTCAAGATTCGCTTCGATGCCATGGCGAGCCACGACATCACCTTTGTCGGCATCATCCAGACGGCGCGCGCTTCGGGCATGGAGCAGTTCCCGCTGCCTTACGTGCTCACCAACTGCCATAACTCGCTGTGCGCCGTGGGCGGCACCATCAATGAGGACGACCACGTCTTTGGCCTTTCCGCAGCCAAGAAGTACGGCGGCATCTTCGTTCCGCCGCACATCGCCGTCATCCACTCCTTTATGCGCGAGAACTTCGCCGGTTGCGGCAAGATGATCCTGGGTTCCGACTCGCACACCCGCTATGGTGCCCTGGGTACCATAGCCGTGGGCGAGGGCGGCGGCGAGTTGGCAAAGCAGCTGCTGCGCGACACCTACGATGTCGCCTATCCCGGCGTCGTGGCCATCTACCTCACGGGCGCCCCGCGCCCCGGCGTCGGCCCGCACGACGTGGCGCTCGCCATCATTCGCGCCGTCTTTGCCAAGGGCTACGTCAAGAACAATGTCATGGAGTTTGTGGGCCCGGGCATCGCGAGCATGACGACCGACTACCGCAACGGCGTTGACGTCATGACCACCGAGACCACCTGCCTGTCGAGCATCTGGGCCACCGACGAGGACACGCACGCGTTTTTGACCATGCACGGCCGCGGCGACGACTATCGCGAGCTCAAGCCCGCCGATGTCGCCTACTACGACGGTTGCGTCGAGGTCGACCTGTCGAGCATCAAGCCCATGATCGCACTGCCGTTCCATCCTTCCAACGGCTTTGAGATCGACGAGCTCAACGAGAACCTCGAGGACATCCTGCACGAGGTGGAGCTCGAGGCCGCCAAGATCGGCGAGGGCAAGACGCACTTTAGCCTGCTCGACAAGATCGTCGACGGCAAGCTGCACGTGCAGCAGGGCGTTATCGCCGGCTGCTCGGGCGGCAACTATGACTCCGTGGTCCAGGCTGCCCGCGTGCTCAAGGGCGCCAATACCGGCTGCGGCGAGTTCTCGCTGTCGGTCTATCCCACGAGCCAGCCCGTGGCGCTCGAACTTACACGCCGCGGCTACATCTACGACCTCATGGAGGCCGGCGCAATCGTGCGCACGGCATTCTGCGGCCCGTGCTTCGGCGCCGGCGACACGCCCGCCAACAACGGCCTTTCGATCCGTCACACCACGCGCAACTTCCCCAACCGCGAGGGTTCCAAGCCGGGTAATGGCCAGCTGAGCGCCGTGGCCCTGATGGACGCCCGCTCCATTGCGGCAACGGCTGCCAACGGCGGCGTCCTGACGCCGGCGACCGACCTGCCCGAGGACACTTGGGACGAGGCCTGCGAGTACACCTTTGACGACGCGCCGTACAAGAAGCGCGTGTACTGGGGCTTTGGCAAGGCGGAGCCTGCCGACGAGCTGGTCGAAGGCCCCAACATCAAGCCGTGGCCCGCGATGGAGCCGCTCGGCGACGACATCCTGCTCAAGGTTTGCTCCAAGATCATGGACCCGGTCACCACGACCGACGAGCTCATTCCCTCGGGCGAGACGAGCTCCTTCCGCTCCAACCCGCTGGGCCTGGCTGAGTTTACGCTGAGCCGCCGCGACCCGGCCTACGTGGGTCGCTCCAAGGAGGTCGACGCTGTGGAGAAGCGTCGCGTTGCCGGCGAGTCCGCGGGCGACCTGGCGGCGTTCGATGCCGAGCTTGCCGGTGTGTTTGAGGCGCTGGCCGGCGCGGGTGTCGCGGCCGATGCCAAGGCGACCGAGTTCGGTTCCATGATTTACGCCAAGAAGCCTGGTGACGGCAGCGCCCGCGAGCAGGCCGCGAGCTGCCAGCGCGTAATTGGCGGCCTGGCCAACATCGTCCACGAGTACGCCACCAAGCGCTATCGCTCCAACGTGATGAACTGGGGCATGGTGCCCTTCCAGATGGAGGCCGAGCCCAACTTTGAGGTGGGCGATTACGTCTTTGTGCCGGGTATCCGTGCCGCGCTCGATGGCGACCTGAAGGACATCGCCGCCTACGTGGTGCACGCCGATGGTGCGGTCGAGCAGATTGAGCTCTACATTGCCGATATGACGGCCGAGGAGCGTGCCATCGTCAAGGCCGGCTGCCTGATCAACTACAACAAGTTCAAGGCCGCTGCCGAGTAGCGCACTTAATTGTCCGCCCGGGGCTTACCCTTTCCCGCCCGCTCACGCGCTTCGCGAGGGCCGCGTTCGGGAAAGGGTAAGCCCCGGGCTACATTTCTGCGTTCTCGTTGGGTCTTGAGGGACGCTAATAAATAGACTTGCTTGATGCCGCCTCTGTTATCGGGGCGGCTTCTTTTTGTTGAAAACCACCACAAAGGGGGCAGGCACCTTTGTGGTGGTGGGGACGAGCTCGATGTTGTTGTGATCGTTGAGCGGCATGTTAATGGGCGGCTCTACAGAATTTCATCTGGGCTGGCGGGTTTGGTTGTTTTGGGGATGCCGAGTTTGGATGACGCGAAATCGTCAACATTGTCCTTAATTCCGTCTTTGGTGTAGACAGTGACCATATAGGTGCTGTGTCCGAATTCGCCCTTGTCGCGTGTTGCCCAGGCATCCCAGTAGGCGGCCCCGTTTCGCCCTTTGATTTTTCCGACACGGCGGAGTTCTGTTCGCTTTAATTTCTGGTTGCTATAGATGGTTCGACCGGCCTCCTCGGTGAGCCCGCACTGTCCAAGCATCTTGTCGAGGACTTGGTTCATGTGGCGCTCATCGGTGTTTGGTGCGTAGTCGTAGGCGAGGGTGATGAAGTCGAGTGGCTGGTCGTCGATTAGATAGTTTAGCGTCTGAGGTCCAAGGCAGAAATAGGGGGAGCATCCGTCGATCTGACCGAGCAGTGGCAACTTTGACTGCCAACTTCCGGTGGGAATTCCATCTTCGTAAAACACGCCGCGACAGATAAAGGAGAGCGAGGTGGCACGCGAGCCGGCGTCGACCATTCCGCATAAATCGAAGGGCGAGGTGATACCAAGGGAAAAGGGCGTGATGACGATAAGGAAGAGCATCACGATGGGTATGGCGAGAATGGCGATGACGTTGCGACCGGTGGAATGAGGCGGCTTCATATGCGCTCCTCGAGACTAAGAGCAGGCAAGCTCGATGACAAATGAATAGTCTCGGCTAACAAGTCAATTTTAATCTCATAACGTGCGACAGCTGGCCGTCGAAACCGAGAACCACCACAAAGGTGCCTGTCCCCTTTGCGGTGGTTCTCGGTTTGTCTTGATCTGTAACAGTTAGACCCTAATTTGCCGAGTAGATGTTACAGATTGAGACAAACGGTTGCCGCTGGTCATTTCATCTCGATCTGTAACATCTAGGATCAAAAATGGCTGCCAGATGTTACAGATCGAGATGGTAGTGAGCCTGGGCAGCGGTCGGCTGACATCTCAGTACCCTATCCATCAATCACTCAGAAAATCTTATATATAGAGACTTAGATTTATGTATAAGATCGCGCAAAGCTGGCAACAATACTTCTCGAACAACGTGAAGCCGCCCCGTAGGGCGGCCGCCCCAAGAGAGGTGATTCCATGAGAATCGATAAGCTAGCAATGACGTCGCGCGAGGCGCTGCAGACCGCCATGAGCACGGCTGCCGACGCGCAGGCCGGCGCGGTGGAGCCGATTCACCTGCTGTCCGCCCTGCTTGGTGCCGGCGAGCGCAATATCTCCGTGATCATCGAGCGCATCGGCGCCGATCCGGCCCAGCTTGCACGCTCCACACAAGATGCCATCGACCGCGCGCCCAAGGTTTCGGGCGAGGGCCAGCAGATGGGCCTGTCCAATGAGCTCGTCCGCGTCATCGAGAAGGCCGAGAAGAAGGCCACCAAGATGGGCGACAGCTTTGTGGTGACCGAGCATTTGCTGATGGCGCTTGCCGAGGACAAGGGCGAGGCGGGTCGCGTGCTGCGTGACGCCGGCGTGACCAAGGAGCGCATCGAGCAAGTCTACGAGGAACTGCGCGGCGATGACCGCGTGACGTCTGCCGAGGACAAGACGCAGTTTGAGGCGTTGGAGCAGTACGGTCGCAACATCTGCGATCTGGCTCGCGCCGGCAAGCTCGACCCGGTCATCGGCCGTACCGACGAGATCCGTCGTACTATTCAGGTTCTGTCCCGCCGCACCAAGAACAACCCCGTGCTTATCGGCGAGCCGGGCGTCGGCAAGACGGCCATCGTCGAGGGCATTGCTCAGCGAATCGTGGCCGGCGACGTACCGAGCACCCTGCGCGACCGCGACCTCATCGAGCTCGACATGAGCGCGCTGGTCGCCGGCGCCAAGTACCGCGGCGAGTTCGAGGACCGCTTGAAGGCCGTGCTCAAGGAAGTGCAAAAATCCGAAGGCAAGGTCATCCTGTTCATCGATGAGCTCCATACCATCGTGGGCGCGGGTGCCACCGAGGGCTCCATGGACGCCGGCAACATCCTCAAACCGGCGCTCGCTCGTGGCGACCTGCACGCGATCGGCGCGCCCACGCTCGACGAGTACCGCAAGTACATCGAGAAGGACGCGGCGCTCGC
>DYAA01000173.1 GCA_019419405.1 Collinsella sp.
CCGGAAGCAAACCAAAAGCTGACCAAATGCCGTCAAAAAACGGGCCGTACGCAGCAATGGTGTTGCATACGGCCCGCTACCAGCAGGTTTATAAAACCCCTGAGGTCCCTGTCTCCACAATTGACCTAGAAAAGGCGCTCAGTCTGCAGGAAGTTTCCGCAAAAGCTCACGCGGTGCAGTGGACAAAGTCCATGTTTGCGAATGGCCTCGATGTGCTCGGGGCTTGCGTAGCCTTTCGATTCGGCCAAATGGTACTCGGGATACTCGGCATCGTACTCGACCATCATCTCATCACGCGTGACCTTGGCCATGATGGACGCCGCGGCGATACAGGCGATCTTGGCATCGCCCTTCACCACGTCGCGCTCGTTGGGAACGGCGCCCAAGGGGTTACCGTCCATAAGCACGCAATCGGGCTCGAGCCCCGTATCGGCCACGGCGCCCGCGACAGCGGCTCGAATGGCGCGGGCCATGCCCATCTCATCGATATCCTTAGGCGCGATATGGCAAAAACCAATTGCCGTCGCCACCTCGGCAATCTTCACTGAGAGCAACTCGCGGCGCGCCGGCGTGAGCTTTTTGGAATCGTTGATGCCCCAGACGCGCGGCTCCATAGGAAGGCAGACGGCGCATACCGTCAAAGGACCGGCCACCGATCCGCGACCCACCTCGTCGACACCAACGACCACCCCATCGCCGCCAAGCTCATGCATAAGCTCGTACATGTCATTGACGCGCTCGCGCTCGGCAAGTTCCTTGGCATGGCGCTTAAGAGCACGCTCGCAAGCCTTGATCACCTGCTGGCGCGGGTCCTCGCGATAATGCTCCACGAGGGCGGGGATCTCCTCAAACGTAGCGCTCGCCAACTCACCGGCAACCTGCGATGCCGAAACCGAGCTCGTCATATTGGCCATACCAGGCCCTCCTTGCATGCAAATCAGATAAAAAGAAGGGCCACCCGAAGGTGACCCTTGTGTCCAAACGAGTGGACAGACGCTGCGATCTTCTTAGCGCTTCTCGGGGATGCGAGCAGCCTTGCCCACCTTGTCGCGGAGGTAGTACAGCTTGGCGCGACGGACGCGACCATGACGAACGACCTCGAGCTTGGCGATCTTGGGGCTGTGAAGCGGGAAGGTACGCTCAACACCGACACCGAAGGACATCTTGCGGACGGTGAAGGTCTCGCGGGCACCGGCGCCGGCCATGCGGATGACGTCGCCCTGGAAGACCTGAATGCGCTCGCGGTCGCCTTCCTTAATGCGGTAGTGAACCTTGACGTTGTCGGCGACGCGAACCTGAGGAATGTCCTCGCGGATCTGCTGACGCTCGATTGCGCGGATGTAATCCATGTGCAATTCCTTACTCTTCTAGAGGTGCCGTACCACCTTGGCCGGCACGTAGTTGAACAAACGTATTCGAGTATACACGCGCGGGTTTCTGCTGCAAGAACAATTTTTTGCGCAGACAAAAAGACAAAACCCGCACATGATAACCGCCCGTCTCACGAATGAGCCGGGCGGCATGAAGGGGGCTACGCTAGGCGTCTAAACCCAAAACGTTAGGCGGAACGCTTGGCCTCGAGCTTGGCCTGAGCGGCAGCCAGGCGCGCGAGGGGCACGCGATAGGGCGAGCAGGACACGTAGTCCACGTCGGCCACGTTAAACAGGCCCTTGATGGACTTGGGGTCGCCGCCGTGCTCGCCGCACACGCCAAAGTGCATGTCGGGATTGGTGGCGCGGCCCTTCTCGACGGCCAAGCGCACGAGCTCCAGCACCGCCGCGTCGATGGTCTCGAAGGGGTTGTCTTTCAGGATCTTTTTATGCATGTACAGCGGGATGAACTTGGCCTCGGCGTCATCGCGCGAGAAGCCAAAGGTCGTCTGGGTGAGGTCGTTGGTGCCAAAGCAGAAGAAGTCGGCATGATGGGCGATCTCGTCAGCGACCATGCAGGCACGCGGCAGCTCGAGCATCGTGCCCACGGGAATATTGAGCTCGACGCCTTCCTCGGCGGAAACCTCGGCGATCACGCGCTCGATAACCTCGCGGGTCTGGACATGCTCGGCCGTGATGGAAACGAGCGGAACCATGATCTCGGGGCGCGGGTCGACACCCTCCTTGATAAGGCGGGCAGCGGCCGTGGCGACGGCGCGAACCTGCATGAGCGGCAGATCGCCAAAGACGACGGACAGGCGCACGCCGCGCAAGCCCAGCATGGGGTTGGACTCGACCATGCCGTCAATGCGACGCAGGCGGGCGCGCAGGGCAGTGAGCTCCTCCTCGGGAGCGCCGGCGGCCTCCTTCTTGGTGATGGCGACCTCGAGCTCGCGAGGATTATCCAGGAACTCATGAAGCGGCGGATCGAGCAGGCGGACGACCACATCGCGACCGGACATGGTCTTGAACATCGCCAGGAAGTCCTCGGTCTGAACCTTGAGCAAGTCGGCCAGGGCCTGCTGCTTCACGGCCTCATCGTCAGACAGGATAAAGCTCTGGATGATGTTCTTGCGATCGCCCAGGAACATGTGCTCGGTGCGGCACAGACCGATGGCCTCGGCGCCAAACTCGAGCGCGAGCGCAGCATCCTCGGGGTTGTCGGCGTTGACGCGCACGTGGTTGGCGTGACCGTCGGTCTCGTCCAAACGGATCTCATCGGCCCAAGACAGGATGGTGTCCAGGTCGCCGGTGAGCTCTGCAGAGACCAGGTCGACCGCGCCGTCGACGACGATACCCTGGGTGCCGTCGATGGAGATGACATCGCCCTCGCGCAGCACGCGGTCGCTGCCCTCGATGCGCACGACCTTCTCTGCCGCGTCAATGTGGAAGCGCTCAACGCCGCAAACGCAGGGCGTACCCATGCCGCGGGCGATAACGGCGGCATGGCTCGTCTTGCCACCGTGGCTGGTCAGGAT
>DYAA01000174.1 GCA_019419405.1 Collinsella sp.
CAAGAACGCGGCAGTGACGGGCTCGCTAGCGACGGACGTCTCCTCTGCCGCGTTCTTGGCCTCGGCAACCGCCTCGGCAACTTTCTCGGCAGCCGCGGTCGCGGCCTTCTGCGCGGCGTCCACCACGGCGGGCGCGGCCTCGCGCGCAGCAGCGACCATGCGGTCCTTGATGCCCTCGACGAGTTTGCTCATTGTCTCTCCTCTTAGTTGTTGGACTCGACGGTTGCGGTGGTGTCGACCGCGTCCTCGAGCTGCAGATTCAATAGCTTCATGCCGTATTCCGGCACGTTGATATCGATGGGTTGGCCATACAGGTCGCCGGGGCGCACAAAGGCGATAACCGTCATAATGCGCGCCATGGTCTCGGGCGATTCGGTGAGCCCACGCTCAAACCAGCGCTGAATCAGGCCGACCTCGGCACTCACGACATAGGTAACGTAGTAGTCAAAGAAGGTGCCCAGTGCCAGGCCCAAGATGCCCGTCTGTGCACGCGGCACCACGGCCTCGCGTGCGGTATCGATGATCTTTTTAATAAAGGCGGGGTCGCCGCCCGGGCCCAGTAGGGCCCCGATAAGGTCGCGATTAGCCGCAAGATAGCGAAGCAGCTCAACCGAACCGGGTGCCGGCTCGAGCTCGTCGATGCTGCGGTAAAGATCGGGTAATTGAGCTGCGGTGATAAGCTCCACCCGCTCGCGAATCTCGGCAAGCAGGCCGTCCTCGATCTGACTGATAAAGTCGGGGATATCGCGGTAGTGCGAATAGAACGTTCGACGCGTAAGACCGGCGCGCTCGGTGAGCGACGCGACGTTAATGCGCGAAAGGTCGCCGCTTTCGGCAAGCTCGCTGGCAAGCGCCTGGCGAAGGGCGCGCTGCGAGCGAAGGGACCGGCGGTCGCATTTCTCGAGCTGGGACAAGCGTCCTCCTTGTTACTCAGACTGTACGCTATTGCACAGTGCGAGTATTATTGCACACCGTGTGCATCAACACGTAAAGGCAATATTTGGAATGTGACAAAGGGACGGTCCCTTTGCCACATTCAGCGGTCGCCTAGGTTGTGCCAGTTGTGCCTGGCTTTTGAAGCGGCATTACCAATTGTCCAAAATGTCATTCGTGGGTAGAATAGTGTCGACGGCAGCCCAAGTTGTAGCTAGCTGGGCAGCGCCGTTGTTTGCATTAGGGGGTCAACGCCTTAGCGGCGGCGACCCCTTCTGTTGCGCTTCGAACGCTGCTTGAGTGCCTCGGAAAGGCCGACAAGCGCCGTGAAGAACGAGACCAAAGCAGTCAGAAGCCTCACGAAATCAATCAAATCGGTCATGGGCATCACCTCCCATCAGATGGAGGGCGTTGCCCGGCACATGGAACTGCCGCCAACAGTATCAATTCTATCAAAGCGCAGTTAGATATGCGAATGTTTGTTCGTATTTCAAGTGACCAGCGTCACCTGTGACAAAGGGGCTGTCCCTTTGTCACATTATTCGATTACGGTGCAGGAATTCTGCTTGTGCATGGTGGCAAGCATGTGTTTGGGGACAGCGTGGACCATGCAGCTGCCGATGGTCGCGCTCGCAGCGGCCTTGGCTGCATCGCTAGCGTTTTTGGTCGCGTAGCTGTGACGGAAGCGTTTGAGCATTGCAATGTCATTGCCGCCGTCGCCGTAAACCGCGACCTCGTCCTCGGCAATACCGTAGTAGCCCGCCAGCCAAGCCACACTCTCGCCCTTGTTGCACGCCACGTCCGTGATCTCAAACATCACCGGATCGAACGGCGCGTTGACCACGCGGTCCGAGCGCTCGGCCAGATACGCCTTAAGGTCACGCTCCAGCTCGGGCGAGGTCACGCGGCAGTTGATCTTGCACACATCGTGGCGCAGGATGTCGCCGATCGACTGGTCGAAATACTGTTCCTCGTGATAGCCGCCACGCGCACGCATGCCGCGCATCACGATGCGCTTGATAGGGCTGTCCTTCTTAAAACCCGCCTGGTGCATCTCGAACGAACCGCTCGAGAACATGCCGTCGGGCGTGGAGCAGTCGAAGCAAATGTCCGGGAACGCCTTGAGCAACTCCTCGGTAACCTGTGGGTCGATGGTCCAGGTTTTGAGTACCTCGCCATGGCTGTCGCGCACGATGGATCCGTTGGAGCAGCAGGCGTCAAGCGCCAGGCCCGTAAAGCCATGCTCGCCGACCGGCAGCGTCGAGCGTCCGGTCGCGGGAACCACATGCAGGCCAGCCTCGGTCAGCTCGCGAATGGCACGGCGAATGGTCCCGTCTGCCTCGTGCAGGGCATTCAACAGCGTTCCGTCTAAGTCACTCGCAAACATCTTGATCATGGATATGCCTCTCCTTCGTCTGCACGATATTGTAGACGAGAACGGGCGCGCCCCAAGAGAGGCGCGCCCGTCAGACGAAAGATTGTCCTACACCGCGGCGGGGCCGTGTTCGCCGGTACGGATGCGGATAACCTCCTCGACCGGCTCGACCCAGATCTTGCCGTCGCCGACGGCTCCGGTGCGAGCAGCGTTGCAGATAATCTCGACAATTCCGTCGACGTGCTCGTCGGCGCAGATGAGGGTGAACTGTACCTTAGGGATCGTGTTGACGAGCAGCTCGTTGCCGCGCACGTATTCCTTCCAGCCATGCTGTGCGCCGCAACCCTGCACCTGGTTGATAGTCATACCGCGAACATCAGCAGCAAACAGCGTGTCTTTAAGAACCTCAAGCTTTTCCTGGCGCACGATAGCCGTGATCTTTTTCATAATGAATTCCTCTCAATAATCAACGTATCCCTTTACATGAGACGCGGGTTTCCCAGGTGCCGCAGATTGGGTTGAAAGAGGAGCGCCGCGTACTTTTGTACGCAAGCGACGGTTTGAAACCCAAGGTGCGGTGCCTGGGGAAGCCGCTAGTCAAGTCCCGAGAAGGAGGGATATGCGCTCTCGCCGTGCTGACTCGCATCCATGCCCAGCGCCTCGTCGGCCTCGTCCACGCGCAGGCTGCCGTGGAACAGCGCCTTGACCACCGCGGCGATCACCAAGTCGAGCACCAGTACAATAGCGACCGTCACCACAATGCCCAAAATCTGCGAGATGAGCAGCGAGACATCGCCCGTGTAGAACAGGCCGCCCTTACCGGTCCACGAGAGCTCCGGCACGCAGAACAGCCCCGTGAGCACGCCGCCCAGGATGCCACCGATGCCGTGGCAGCCAAACGCGTCGAGCGCATCGTCGTAGCCAAATTTGGTCTTAAGATGGCTGATGGCCAGGTAGCAGACGGGAGATACGATCAGGCCCATGACCAGCGCCGCCCACGGCTCGACAAAGCCCGCACCCGGCGTGACCACCACAAGGCCCGCAACCAGACCGGTGCTGGCGCCCACCAGCGTGGGGCGACCGGTGTGCGCGCGCTCGACGGCAAGCCACGAGACCATGCCCGCCGCGCTAGCCGTCACGGTGTTGAGGATGGCGAGCGCCGCCACGGCGTCGGCCTTAAACTCGCTGCCGCCGTTAAAGCCAAACCAGCCAAACCAAAGCAAGCCGGCGCCCAGCGCCACAAACGGCACGTTATGCGGGCGATAGCTCACCATGCCAAAACCGCGACGACGGCCGAGCATCAAGCAAAGAATCAGACCCGTCAGACCGGACGAGATGTGCACCACGTCGCCGCCGGCAAAGTCGAGCGCGCCGATGATGTCGCCGATAAAGGAGCCCTCGCCGCCCCAAACCATGTGGGCAAGCGGCGCATAGACCACGAGCAGCCAAATGCCCAGGAAGGCCGCCATGGCACCAAACTTAACGCGGCCGGCCAGGCTGCCCGTGACGATAGCGGCGGTGATCATGGCAAACGCCATCTGGAAGGCGATGTTGATGATCTGAGGGTAGACGGCACCGTCCGCGGCATTGCCCTCGGCCGCCTGCAGCATCTGGTTGAGTACCGGCAGGCACAGCAGCTGTTCAAGGCCTCCAATAAACGGGCTGGAACCGTCGCCGCCGTAGGCCAGCGACCAGCCGGCAACAACCCACAGCACACCAACCAGGCCAATGGCGCCAAAGCACATAAGCATGGTGTTGATGACATTTTTTCGCCTGGACAGGCCGCCATAGAAAAACGCCAGACCCGGTGTCATTAAAAACACGAGCATGGTGCAGACGAGCATAAACGTTGTCGACCCCGTATCGTACATTCGCTCCCCCTTGATCGCATGAACGTTGTCGGCGCCCATAATGCGGCCGAGGGGCAACTGGTGTAGACCAGATGCGGCGTTGTTAAACGCTGCGTTGTCGAATGGAAACGGTGCCGCAATCTTGGAAACGGCGCGGCAACGGGCGCGAAACGAACGGGAAATACGCGAGCAAGGGAGCCGTGAGCGCGCCCGTCCCGGCTAGCGCCGAAACAGCTCGTGGGCGCGGTCGCGGAGATTAGTTGCTCGAATGACACCTTCGTAGCGATTGATGCGCAGACGCGGGAAAGCGTTAAAGAAGCGTAGGTCGCGGCGGCTGAGTGACACGCTCGGCACCGGACGGCTCATGCGCTTGCCGGCAAGGCGACGACTGAGCGACGGACGCGGCATGCTCGGCGCGGCATCGGCCACGCGGCGGGCGGCAAGCGCCAGGCCGCGAGCACCATCCGCGATAAACGTCGGCATCGAAGCCTTCTCGCGCAGGGCATCGAGCGCGGCGTCACCCAGCTCGGCCAGCCACGCGTTAACGGCACGGCTACGGATGTGCGTCTGTGCTACCGAGTCAATCGTAGAATCGGGAATACGTTCGAGCACTGAGTCCGAGGCATCGGCAAGCGACTCATTGATGCGGTCGGCAAGGTCGGCCCGGACCCGCTCCAGCTGATCAGACAGACGCCGCCAGCTCGCCAACGAGCACACCGCGTCGACCATCATCGCGACCGCGACGATAAAGGCGGACAGCCGCACAATCAGCACCGGCAGATGGCCAAGCAGCCCCAGCAATGCCGGCTCCACTAAACGGCAAATACACAACGCACCCAAGCCAAACGCGCAGGCCCAGTACAGGCAGATGCGTCCGTGCAAGTTAAACGGCAGGTGCGAGTAATCCCAAAAGCGAGCGCCCGTTGTTTTTTCCAACAGCACGCCTACGCTGTACTCAATCACGCTGCATACGAGCGCTGCAGCGACAAACTGGCTCGAGGCATCCGGAATCCCACGCAACAGCAGCCAGCAGGCAATGCCGCCCACACCATAGATAGGACAACACGGCCCCAGCAAAAAGCCACTGTTGGCAAATCGTCCGTGATTGAGCATGGCGCATACTGTCGACTCCCATGCCCAACCGCAAAACCCGTAAAAGGCAAACGAGAGCACCAGTGCCGAGAGTGGGCAGGCGGCAAGCGTCGCGCCGTCAAATGCCATGTCGATCGCGGTCCCCACCGTCTACCCTCTCCTCTTTTCGCTCGATGCTTTACTCACGCTATCGTCTGTCTCGTCCTTGCGCGGCAGGCGGCCGGCGACCGTCTCGCACAGAGCGCACCATTTATCGGCCAAGCACACAATCCATGCCTCGCGACACGTCGGTGGAACCGGTACCAGCGGAAACATATGGCGCACGATGATATTCCGCTCGCGCGGCGTCAGCTCAAAATCTTCCTCGGCACGCGTCAGGGCAAAAAATGGATGCCGAAATCCGTGCAGTCGATGGCTCGGATCGGGGTCGTGCCAATCATAGAGAAAGTAATCGTGCAGCAGGGCCCCGCGCAACAGCGAGGCACGGTCGACCGAAATGCCAGCACGGCCCAAGCACTCGGCAAAGGACAGACTTGCCCGCGCCACCGAGGTCACATGCGTATACACCGTCACGTCGCCATGCTGGATAAACTCGCGCGTCAGGTCCAGACGGCCCGCCTGTGCCAGTTGACGGGCAGCATGGTCTACTTCGCACGCGATTTTCTCGGCACGAGCGACATCGGACATGCTGTCTCCTTCCAGCGGCCCACGACGGCAAGTCACGGCCTGTGCACCATCGATAAAAACATCATGGAACATATCAGTATGGCATCGGGCAAAACGTTTTGCCCCGCCAGTTGGCGAATTACCGCGCCGCCGTCACATATCAAACGCCAAAATGTGCGAGACTGTCTTGTGCAATTGTGCCGGCCGAGGGAGCGCCGGCGCTCGATTCGCATGGAGTAACCCACAACGATGCTGCTTACGCAAACGACAACGCCCGAGGACGTCAAGGCTCTCGACCGCGCCGAGCTTCCGCTGCTCTGCGGCGAGATCCGCCAGGCAATCCTCGAAAGCTCCGCTGCTGTCGGCGGACACGTTGCCCCCAACCTGGGCGTCGTCGAGCTTACGGTCGCGCTCCATCGCGTGTTTAACTCCCCCATCGACAAAATTGTCTTTGACGTTTCGCACCAGACCTACGCCCACAAGGCGCTGACTGGGCGCGCGTATACCTATAT
>DYAA01000175.1 GCA_019419405.1 Collinsella sp.
CGTTAACGCCGTCGCCCGTCATGGCCACGGTGTGCTCGCGGCGCTTGAGTGCCTGCACGAGCTCGCGCTTCTGCTGCGGGGTCACACGACCAAAGACATGGTAGCGGTCCACTGCGGCATCGAGCTTGGCCGGCGTATCGAGCGTCGTGGCGTCCACATAAGCGTCAGCCCCCGGCACGCCCACCACGCGCGCAATCGACGACACCGTACGCGGGTCGTCGCCACTGATCACGTTGAGGGTCACGCCCTGCTCGTTAAAGTACCCGATGGTCTCGGCGGCCGAGGTGCGGATCTCGTCGCGAATGGTCACAAAGCCCACGGGCTCGGCCTCGCCCACCATATCGCCATCGGGCGTAAAGCCGTCCACGCAGGCCACCACAAGCACGCGGCAGGTGTCGGCAAGTTCGGCCACGCGGTTCTCGACCTGCGAAAAGGCGCGCTCTGAAAGCACAAATTGCGCCGCGCCCATCACATAGGAGCCCTGCGCAAACGAGGCACCGCTCCACTTTTTGGACGACGAGAACGGAATGACCGACAGCGGCTCAGACACCTCGACCGGGCGGTCGGCGTAGTAGTTGAGCAGCGCCTGGCAGGTCTCGTTGGCATCGGCCGAGGTCGCACGTGCGACGTTAGCCAGAGCAAAATCGAGCACCGTGGTATCGACGGGAACGGCGGCGTCGCCCTCCCCCGCACCCATACCCTCGACCGGCAGCGGATACGTACCCTCGACCTCCATGCGACCCGACGTGATGGTGCCCGTCTTGTCCAGGCACAGCACGTCGACGCGAGCGAGCGTCTCGATGCAGTAAAGCTGCTGCGCCAGCACCTTGCGGCGGGCCAGGCGCACCGTGGCGATGGCGAGCACCGACGAGGTCAGCAGCACCAGGCCTTGCGGGATCATGCCCAGCAGGGCGCCCACCGTGGACAGCAGCGCCGACGAAGGCACATGACCAGCCAACAGCTCGGAGAAGCACCACGAAAGCGCGCTATCGCCCGGGGTTCCCGCGGCATCCCACAGCTCGCTCACACTCGAGGCAAACAACGCCAAACCGAGCGGGATCATGATGATGCTCGCAAAGCGCACGATGGCGTTAAGCGCGTTCATGATCTCGGAATTGACCTTTTTGACGTACTTGGCCTCGTTATTAATTTTGCCCACGTAGTTGTCGGCGCCGACATGGATCACGCGGGCGCGCAGCAGGCCCGAGTCGATAAAGCTGCCGCTCATGAGCTCGGAACCGGGCTGTTTCTTAATAAGGTCGCTCTCGCCCGTCAGCAGACTCTCGTTCACGAGCGCCTCGCCCGAAACCACCACGGCGTCAGCGGGAATCTGGTCGCCGCGCCCCAGGCGGATGATGTCGTCGAGCACGATCTGGTCCAGGTCGAGCTCCACCTCGGAGCCGTCACGCACCGCGATGGCCTTCTTGGAGGTCAGCAGCGTGAGCTTATCGACCATCTTCTTGGAACGCATGGACTGAATGACGCCAATAGCGGTATTGAGGAACACCACGAACAGGAACGTCAAATTCTTAAACGAACCGGTCAAAATGACCAGGAACGCCAAGATCACGTTGATCAAATTGAACAGCGTGCAGAGGTTCTCGATGATGAGCTCTTTGACCGACTTGGTCTTGAGCTCCATGTTGCGGTTGATCTTACCGGCGGCGATGCGCTCCTCGACCTCGGCGGTCGAGAGTCCGCGCTCGATATCCGTTGCTGCCATACCACGTCCCATCACGTCGCGTCGGTATAAGAAAAACCGCCCGGACCATGCGAGGTTCGGACGGTCTCACGTTCGATGGTGCCCCATGTTGGATTCGAACCAACGGCCTTCTGCTCCGGAGGCAGACGCTCTAATCCCCTGAGCTAATAGGGCCAACGTTTGGCATTATACCCAAGTGCACCACGGGCTATCAAAATAAAAGAAAAAGCTTTGCAATTCCGAGGAAGACGCGGCTCAACGGCCCACTTTAGAAGGCAAAAGCGAGTCGGATAGTATAAACTCTCATGCACCATATGTACACGGCTCGCGATGCGGGCCGTTTTTGCAAGGGTTATCCATCGAGGTGAGAGGCACACCATGATTGCAATTTTAAAAGAGAGCGCCAGCGACGAGGCCGTCAGCCATATCGTCAGCTGGATTGAGAAAAAGGGCCTGAAGACCGATGTCTCGCGCGGCGAGAATGAGACGATCATCGGCCTGGTGGGCGATACGACCAAGATCGACCCGTTCCTGCTCGAGTCCATGGATGTCGTCGAGCGCGTGCAGCGCGTCTCCGAGCCGTTCAAGCGCGCCAACCGCAAGTTCCACCCCGAGGACTCCGTCATCGACTGCGGCCACGGCGTCAAGATCGGCGGCGATCAGTTCCAGGTCATCGCCGGCCCGTGCTCCGTCGAGGGCGAGAACCTCATCCGCATCGCCCGCCGCGTGAAGGCCGCCGGTGCCACGATGCTGCGCGGCGGTGCCTACAAGCCCCGCACTTCCCCGTACGCCTACCAGGGCATGGGCCCCGCCGGTCTGGACCTGCTGTGCGAGGCGTCTGCCGAGCTCGACATGCCGATCGTCACCGAGATCATGGACCCGCGCGACGTGCAGGTCTTCCTGGACAAGAAGATCGACGTCATGCAGATCGGCGCCCGCAACGCCCAGAACTTCCCTCTGCTCAAAGAGGTCGGCAAGACCAAGACCCCGATCCTGCTTAAGCGCGGCATGTCCGGCACGATCGATGAGCTGCTCATGGCCGCCGAGTACATCATGAGCGAGGGCAACGACAACGTCATCCTGTGCGAGCGCGGCATCCGCACCTTCGAGACCCGCACCCGCAACACCTTCGACCTCAATGCCGTGCCGGTGCTGCACCACCTGTCGCACCTGCCCGTCGTCGCCGACCCCAGCCACGCCACCGGCTACACCCGCTACGTTGAGCCCATGGCGCTCGCCGCGACCGCCTGCGGTGCCAACGGCCTGGAGATCGAGGTCCACGACGAGCCCAGCCGCGCATGGTCCGACGGCGCTCAGGCCCTCACCCCCGATCAGTTCGACGACACCATGCGCCGCATCCGCGCCATCCGCGATGTCGTCTGCCAAGAGACCATGGAGTAGGCCATGGGTACGGTGAGAAACGCGCGCGTTAACCAGGGCGGTCCCAAATGCGCCGGTATAGTGGGCCTAGGTCTGATCGGCGGCAGCTTTGCCCGCGGCTATGCGCAGGCGGGCGTCCGCGTGCTGGCCTGGGATCCCGACGATGACGTGATGACGGCCGCCAGCATGGGCACCGTCGCCGGCGAGCTCAACGACGAGACGCTCGGCGAATGCGACATCATCGTCCTTGCCTGCTATCCCGAGGCCTGCATCGAGTGGCTTGAGGCGCACGCCCAGGCGCTCGCCGATGCCACCGACACCGATGCCATCATGGGCCCCGTGGTGATTGACACCGTAGGCGTGAAGGGCATCGTATGCGAGCGTGCCTTTGAGCTCGCCCGCGAGCACGGTTTTTACTTTGTGGGCGCGCACCCCATGGCGGGCACCCAGTTCTCGGGCTACGCTCACTCCCGTGCCGACCTGTTCCAGGGCGCTCCCCTGGTACTCGTTCCGCCCGCGGTGGACGATGCCCTTAAATTGGAGCTCTTGGGCCAGGTGCGCGAGATGGTGCGTCCCTTAGGGTTTGGCAAGTTCAGCGTGACCAGCGCCGCCGAGCACGACCGCGTCATCGCCTTCACGAGCCAGCTTGCGCACGTGGTATCCAACGCCTACGTCAAAAGCCCCACAGCCCAGGTCCACCACGGCTTTTCAGCTGGTAGCTACCGCGACCTCACCCGCGTGGCGCACCTCAATCCGCAAATGTGGTCCGAGCTCATGATCGACGACGCCGACGCGCTCGCCTTCGAGATCGACCATCTGATCGAGTCGCTTGGCGCCTACAGCCGCGCCCTTAAGGACCGCGACCAGCGCTATCTGGAGAATCTCCTTGCCGAGGGCGACCGCATCAAGCGCGCGCTCGACGACGAGGCCTCCCACTAGACCACTCATCACGCCAGGTCGAAAGGACCGAAGCTTATGGCGATTACCATCGATATCGACACCGCGCGCCCCTACCGGGTGCATGTGGGCACGTTTTTGCTGGAGCAGGCGGGACCGCTCGTGCGCGCCACTGCCGGCGGCACTAAAGCCGTCATCGTGACGGACACCAACGTCGGCCCGCTCTACCAGATGCCCGTTAAGCAGAGCCTGGAGGCGTCAGGCTACGAGGTGAGCATCTGCACCTTCGAGGCCGGCGAGGCACACAAACGCGCAGAGACCTACATCAACATCCTGGAGTTTGTGGCCGAGCATGAGCTTTCGCGCTCCGATGTGATCGTGGCGCTCGGTGGTGGCGTCGTGGGCGACGTTGCCGGCTTTGTGGCCGCCACCTACATGCGCGGCTGCAAGTTTGTGCAGATCCCCACGAGCCTGCTCGCCATGGTGGATTCGTCGGTGGGAGGCAAGACCGCCATCGACCTGGCTGCCGGCAAGAACTTGGCCGGCGCCTTTTGGCAGCCGAGCGTGGTTATCGCCGACGTGGGGTGCCTGGCCACCCTCACGCCCGAGCAG
>DYAA01000176.1 GCA_019419405.1 Collinsella sp.
CGTCAGATGTGTATAAGAGACAGCGCTTAAGGCCGATACGCTCGACGTGCTCGAGGCCGCGGGCCTGGACGTCTCTGAGCTGCGTGACCCCGGCCGTCACCTGATCGTGCGCGGCCGCGACACGCGTGTCGGCGAGGGCACGGTCGGCGATATCGAGTTTGTCATCGTACGCCCCAGCGATGCGCCCGCCTTTGTGGGCTGCGGTGGTGCCGATTGCGGCATCTGCGGTTGGGACTCGCTCATCGAGGCCGACCTCAACTTGCTGCAGCTGGTCGATCTGGGCTATGGCCTGTGCACGTTTATCGAGGCGGAGCCCGCGTGGCGCGCCGGTCAGGCCGAGCGCAACTATGCCCGCCGCGGGTCGCTTCGCGTGGCAACCAAGTATCCGCGCATCGCGAGTGCCTGGTATGCCGAGCGAGGCGTGAACGCCGACATCGTCTCGCTGCACGGCAACATCGAGTTGGGCCCCATCGTCGGCATGACCGATCGCATCGTGGACATTACCGCCACGGGTGCCACGCTGCGCGACAACGACCTGGTCATCACCGGGCGCATCATGGACTGCACGGCCCGCTTCTTTGTCAATCCGGGTGCCGCGCGTCTGGATCCGCGCGTACGCAATCTGGCCGATCGCTTGGCGGCAGCCGTGAAGGACAAGCATTTTGAGCCCGTTGCGGGCTCGGCACAATAGCGCGAGCACGCACGGGCGCCCCAACGTACGGGCTGCGGGCCGACTGGCGCCGCCGCCCGGCCTCTCGTTTTTCGAACACAACCTCGACCGATAGGGGATACCGATATGAAGACCATCAAGCTTGCTCCCGGCGAGCGCCTCGTTACCAATCAGCTCAACCGCAAGGGCGTGCTGCCGCAAAACATCGTCGACGCCGCCCGCGATATCGTGGCAAACGTGCGCGCCAACGGCGATGCCGCGGTGCGCGATTACTGTCAGCGTTTTGACGGCGTTGAGCTGCAGAGCTTTCGTCTGCCGCAAGAGCAGATCGATGCCGCGCTCGAAGGCCTCGACCCGGCCTTTGTCGCCGCGCTCGAGAAGGCTGCACGCCAGATTCGCGAGTTCCACCAGCGCGAGGTCGAGCAGAGCTGGTTTACCACGCGTGCGGACGGCACGATGCTCGGCGTTAAGGTGACCCCGCTTGCGGCGGCCGGCATCTACGTGCCGGGCGGTCGCGCACAGTATCCCTCCACGGTGCTCATGAATGCCATTCCCGCCAAGGTGGCCGGCGTCAAGCGCGTGGTCATGGTGACCCCGCCGCAAAAAGACGGCCTGATCAGCCCCTACACGCTCGCCGCGGCAAAGCTCGGCGGCGTGGACGAGATCTATATGGTGGGCGGCGCCCAGGCCGTGGCCGCGCTGGCATACGGTACCGAGACCATTCCGCGCGTCGACAAAATCACCGGCCCGGGCAACGCCTTTGTTGCGGCGGCCAAGCAGATTGTCTCGGGCGATGTGGGAATCGACATGGTCGCCGGTCCGTCCGAGGTCTGCGTGCTGGCCGATGCCACGGCCAAGCCCATGGTGGTCGCGGCCGACCTGATGGCCCAGGCCGAGCACGATCCGCTGGCAGCCTGCTATCTGGTGACCTGCGACGAGCAGTTTGCGCGCGAGGTCGAGGCGGGTATCGACATCCTGGTGGCGCAGTCCCCGCGTGCCGAGATCACGCGCGCCTCACTCGATAACGAGGGCACTATCGTGGTGGCCGCCGACATGGCCGCCGCCGTCGAGGCGGTGAACACCGTGGCGCCCGAGCACCTGGAGCTGCACTGCAAGGACGCGATGGGCCTGCTCGGCGGCATTTGCAACGCCGGCGCCATCTTTGTGGGCGCTTGGAGCTCCGAGCCGCTCGGCGATTATGTTGCCGGTCCCAACCACACGCTGCCGACCGGCGGTACGGCCATGTTCTCCAACCCGCTTTCGGTCGAAGAGTTCGTTAAGCGCTCGAGCGTCATTTGCTATACGCCCGAGGGTCTGCTCTCCGACGCTCCCGCGACGCAGCGCCTGGCCGAGGCCGAGGGCCTGTGGGCGCACGCGCTTTCGGCCGCACTGCGCCGCCGCGTGCTGGAGCAGGGCGAGGGTGCCGTGAGTGCCGAGTCGCTGGCCGCGGCCGACCTGACCAAGGTCGCCTGGCCGGGTGATACGACCGCGACGGTCGCCGAGGGCGTGGACCTGGCGGCAGCTGCGGGCGGTGCCACTGGCGCGGTCGTCGAGGGGGCCTAATATGGCCGAGCTGACGCCCCGCATGAAGGAACTCGTCCAGCCCTACCTGGCCGGCATTGAGCCCTATGATCCCAACTTCACGCCCACGCGCATCAACCTTTCGGCCAACGAGAACACCTATCCCGTGCCGGCCGGCGTGCGCGAGGCGATTGATGCAGCCCTGGCTGCCACGCCGCTCAACCGTTATCCCGACCCCATGTCCAACGACCTGCGCGATGAGCTTGCTGCTTGGCATGGCGTGACGCGCGAGAACATCTGCGTGGGCAACGGCGGTGACGAGCTGCTCTATAACTACTTGCTGGCGTTTGGCGGCGCGGGGCGGACCCTGCTCAACTGCCCGCCGTGCTTTAGCGAGTATGCGTTCTTTGCGTCGCTGTGCCAGACCGAGGTGCGCGACGTGTGGCGCGACCCGGCGACCTTTGAGCTCGACCAGGCGGCGGTGCTTGCGGCGGCTCCCGAGTGCAATCTGGCGATCGTGACCTCGCCCAACAATCCCACGGGTGACGTGGCGCCGCTCGACTTCGTTGCGGCTCTGTGCGATGCCTGCCCCGGCATGGTGATGGTCGACGAGGCCTACGTTGAGTTTGCGGACGATTCGTTTGGCGCGGCTACCACGGCGCAGGGGCTTATCGCCGGGCATCCCAATTTGGTGATTCTGCATACGCTGTCCAAGGCGTTTGGCGCCGCCGGCACGCGTCTGGGCTATGTGATCGCGGTGCCCGAGGTTGTTGATATGTTCGCGGCGATTCGCCAGATCTATTCGGTCAATGTGCTGAGCCAGGCCGCCGCGCTTGCCTGCGTGCGTGCCCGCGATGCGTACGCGCCCGTGGTGGCACAGGTCGCATCCGAGCGCGAGCGCGAGCTGGCCGCTCTGCGCGTGATGGCTGCCGAGGGCTTGCCCGTGGAGGCGTGGCCGAGCGCGGCGAACTTTGTGCTCGTGCGCACGCCGCATGCCACGCGCGTGCGCGAGCGCCTGCGCGACGAGTATTCATTTTTGGTGCGCGACTTTAGCTACGCGCCGGGGCTCGCGGACTGCCTGCGCATTACCGTAGGCACCCCGCAGGAAAACGACGAGGTGCTGGCAGCGTTTGCCGCGCTGGTGAAGGAGGAGATGTAGATGGACCGCTATGCCGAGGTAACCCGCAAGACGGGCGAGACCGACATTGTCGTAAAGCTCGACCTGGACGGATCTGGCGTGTGCGATATCTCGACCGGCGTGCCGTATTTCGACCACATGCTCAACGCTTTTGGCCGCCATGGTCTGTTCGATCTGACGGTGCACGCGGTGGGCGACGTCGAGGTCGATGCACATCACACCGTCGAGGACACGGGTATTGTGCTGGGCGAGGCGTTTTGCCAGGCGCTGGGCGACAAGGCGGGCATTACGCGCTTTGCCGACGCGGCGATCGCCATGGACGAGACGCTTGTGATGGCTGCTGTTGATATTTCGGGCCGCGGGCAGGCCTACTGCGAGCTGCCCGTGCCGACCGAGCGCGTGGGCAGCTTCGATACCGAGCTGGCCGTCGAGTTCTTCTACGCCTTTGCGCGCGATGCCAAGCTCACGCTGCACGTGCGCGAGCTGGCGGGCGGCAACTCGCATCACATTATCGAGGCCGCCTTTAAGGCCGTGGGCCGCACGATGCGCCACGCCTGCGAGCTCGATCCCCGCGTGCAGGGCATCCCCAGCACCAAGGGCTCGCTGTAACCGCAACAAAGGCAAAAACCACTACGAAGGTGCCTGTCCCCTTTGTGGTGGTTTTGGACGATGAGATAAGGGAGGGGTCGCGTGGGCGAACCGAAGATCGTGGTGGTCGACTACCACAAGGGCAACTTGTCGAGCGCTGCGCGCGGGCTTGCGCGCGCCGGTGCCGCCGCCTGCACGTCGGACGATCCGGAGCAGATCCGCAACGCCGACGGCCTGGTCATCCCGGGCGTGGGCGCGTTTTACGACGCGGTCGCCTTTATGCGCGAGGGCGGCGAGACGGACGCGGTGCTCGACGCCGTTGCCGCCGGAACTCCGTTGCTCGGCATCTGCCTGGGCCTTCAGTTGTTTTTTGAGCGCGGCAACGAGGGCGTTCCTGTGAGCGAGAGCGCGGTCGCCGACGGCAACGCCTCCGAGCGGGCCGGTGCCCTCTGGGTCGATGGCCTGGGTATTATGCGCGGTTCGTGCACGCGCCTGGAGTCGAGCCGCCTGAAGGTGCCGCACGTGGGCTGGGACCAGGTGCACATGACGCCCGCCGGTGCGGCCGATCCGCTGCTTACTGGTTTTGCCGAGGGTGCCAACATGTACTTCACCCACAGCTACGCGGTGGCCGACGACGCCGATGGCGCCGATGTGCTGGCTCGCACGCACTACACGCGGAGTTTCCCGTGCATCGTGCGCCATGGCAACGTGTGGGGCTGCCAGTTCCATCCCGAGAAATCCTCCGCGCTGGGTCAGCGCATCCTTAAGAACTTCGTCAACATCGTCGAGGAGGCCGGCCGATGATCCTGTTTCCCGCAATCGATCTGATCGGCGGCAAGGTCGTGCGCCTTGAGCGCGGCGACCGCAGCCGCTGCAAGGTATATTCCGACGACCCCGTGGCCGTTGCTCGCTCGTTTGCCGAGCAGGGCGCAAGCTGGGTGCACGTCGTCGATTTGTCCTCTGCCTTTGGCGAGGACGAGGACACATGCGCTGCCAACTCGGCGGCGATTAAGGCCATCTGCGGCGTCAACGGTCTGTCCGTGGACGTGGGCGGCGGCGTCCGCTCGCTCGCGCGCATCGACGAGCTGGCCGGCTATGGCGCTCGCCGCATTGCGCTGGGCACCGTGCTGGTGACCGAGCCGGGTTTTGCCGAGGTGGCAGCCCAAGGTTTTGGCGAGCTGTTGGTGGCTGACATTGCCGCGCGCGACGGCCAGGTCAAGGTGAACGGCTGGCGCGACGGCGCGGGCGTGGCGCTCGACGATGCCGTGGCGCAGCTTTCCGAGCTGGGCTTTAGGCATCTGGTGTATACCGACATCGCGCGCGATGGCATGCAGACGGGCATCGATGTGGCGGCGTATCGCCATGTGGCCGAGGTCGCGGGTTTTCCCGTCGTGGCTTCGGGCGGCATCTCGGCGCTCGACGACATCCGCGCACTGGCCGCGGTGGGTGAGGGCGCGATTGAAGGTGCCATTACCGGTCGTGCGCTCTACGAGGGCAACTTTACGCTGGTACAGGCGCTGGCCGCCGCCCGAGGGGAGGAATAGCCCATGCTCACCAAACGCGTGATTCCCTGCTTGGACGTCAAGGATGGCCGTGTGGTCAAAGGCGTCAACTTTGTGAGCTTGCGCGATGCGGGCGATCCGGTGGAGCTGGCCCGCGCCTACGACCGTGAGGGTGCGGACGAGGTCGTCTTCCTGGACATTACCGCCACGAGCGACAACCGTGCGACGACTATCGAGATGGCGGCGCATGCGGCCGAGGAGCTGGCCATTCCCTATACCGTGGGCGGCGGCTTTCGCGACCTGGCGGGCATGCGCACCATGGTTGCCGCCGGTGCCGACAAGGTGTCGCTCAACTCTGCCGCCGTGCGCGATCCATCGCTGATTAGCCAGGCTGCCGCGGCGTTTGGTAGCCAGGCCGTGGTCGTGGCGATCGATGCCAAGCGCGTCGGTTTGCCCGGCGCATCCGGTGCCGACAAGTGGGAGGTTTTCACGGCGGGCGGTCGCAACGCCACGGGTATCGATGCGGTGGCGTGGGCCGAGGAGGCGGCTCGTCGCGGCGCTGGCGAGATCCTGCTGACCAGCATGGATCGCGACGGCACCAAGGCCGGCTTTGATTTGGCGCTCACCCGTGCCGTGGCGCGCGCGGTGCCGATTCCCGTCATCGCGAGCGGCGGCGTGGGCACGCTCGAGCATTTTGCCGAGGGCGTGATCGAGGGCGAAGCCGACGCCGTGCTGGCGGCCAGTGTCTTTCACTTTGGAACCTTCAGCATCCGCCAGGTGAAGGAATACATGGCCAGCCAAGGTATTCCTGTGAGGTTGGACTTCTAATGCTGCGGCTTGCCCAGGCACCCGACCTTCCGGCTCCAACCCTCCTCGCGTACTTAAGTACGCGTCGTCGGGCTTGTCGCTTGGAATCTCGGGCACCTGGACAACCCTCGCCGACCGGCGATGTTTAAATTGGGGAATTGAAATGAGAGAAATTACTACTCCAGCGGATCTTAAATACGGCGCCAAAGGATTGATTCCTTGCGTGGTTCAGCAGTATGACACCGGCGAGGTGCTTATGGTTGCTTGGATGAACGAGGAATCGGTGGGGCTGACGCTCGAGACCGGTACCACGTGGTTTTGGAGCCGCAGCCGCCAGGAGCTCTGGAACAAGGGCGCGACGAGCGGCAACATGCAGGAGGTCAAGGAGCTCTGGGCCGACTGCGATAGCGATACACTGCTGGTCAAGGTCGACTCGCCGGGTCCGGCCTGCCATACCGGCAACCGTACCTGCTTCTTTAAGCGCGTGGAAGGGGGAGTGCGATGAAAGTCGTGACGCCGTTCGAGGTCGCCGACTGCAGCACCGAGCTCCTCCGCGCGGGCGTGCCATGCCGCGTGCACCTGACTGATGCCTGCGGGGCGCAGTCGCTTTGGCTCGAGGCCGAGAAGGAAAGGCTTGATGAGGCCCATGCCGTCATCGTCGAGTTCTTTGAGAAAAAGGGCGCAAAGCCTCGGTTCGATGAGACCGGTACCTACTTTACGCTGCAGTAACGAGAGGAAATAACCATGGGAGTCAGAACAGCTAACGTGCAGCCGGGAAATATCGGCGAGACGCTGACGGGACTGGCCGAGGTGATTCACGGGCGTCGCGATGCGTCGCCACAGGAGAGCTACACCGCTCGTCTGCTGACCGACGTCGAGGACGAACTGCTCAAGAAGCTTGCCGAGGAGGCGAGCGAGGTCATCATGGCCTGCAAGGACAACGACCACGACCACATCCGCTACGAAGCCGGCGATCTGGTCTACCACCTGCTCGTGACGCTCGAACGCTACGGCATCACCCTCGACGAACTGGCCGGCGAACTCAACGCTCGCCGCCACTAGTCAAGCTTTTGGTGCAAGGGGGACAGTAGTCATTGGGGACGTTCTTAAACGACTAGTCGTTTGGGGCAGTCTTTGCCGGCGCTGCCAAATAACATGCCCAATTACTACGATGAAACTGGATCTGCTGACCACACGTCGGTTTTGAACAAATCGTCAACGCTTCTACCTGCGGTTTTATTTTCCGCATTAAGCCGATGGTCGGAGGTTTGCGGTTCATCGTAGTAAACGGGCGTTCTTTTTGGCGGGCGGTGTTGCACGGGCGTCGGTGGTGAGCGAAACGACCTGTTTTCCTCCGTCCCCAAGGGGTCATTTGTGAAGAGTGTCCTCAATGACTAGTCTTAGGCGAGGGGCGTGGGCTCCCATTCTCCGGTGGGGTGGGGGATGTCGAAGGTTCGATAACCGCAGTCGTAGGCGTGCGCCTGGGCCTCGCGGATGTTCCAGCAAATATCGCAGGCGCGGTGTGCGTCCGAGCCAAAAGTAATCGGCACCTCGGCGTGGGCGAAGCGGCGCAACAGCCCGGTCGCGGGATAGTAATCGTCCAAGCCCTTGCGCAACGCGGCGGTCGAGACCTCAGCGCGGCGACCCGTATCGTGGGCGCATTCGGCCATCTGCTCCCAAAACGGCGCGGGGTCAAAATCGGGTGCAAAGCCTTCCTTCGAAAAGCGCATGACCAGGTCGGGATGAGCCATCACATCAAAGTTAAGCGAGCTTTCGCAGGCGCGACACCAGTCGTCGACGTAGCGCTCCCACACGCCGCGCACGCCCAGGTTTTCCCAAACGTGCAGGTTGGTGTCATCGTCGATCCAACCGCAGCTCGAATCGGGCGTGTCGGGACGAGCGACGTCCTCCGCCCCCGCCGCGCCCGCAGCGCCTGCCGCAATATCGCCTGGGTTGCCAATCCAATGCACGCTGCCCAGGCGTACCACGGCGCCTTCGGACCAGCGCTCAACCAAAGGCTCGCAGTCTTCGTACCAATCGCACTCAAAGCCATAGATAAGCTCGAGCTCCGGCGCGATCCGCGCGGCAAGCTTGCGGGCGTCTTCAAAAGCCAGACGATGTGCCGGCAGGTCGCCCTCGACAACCTGCACCTCGCAATTGGAATCCATGCTGGCGGGCAGGGTGAGGTGGTCGGTTGAGACCATGACACGGCAGCCTGCCGCAGCAGCGGCGCGAACGTTGTCCTCAAACGAGGCGTGCCCGTCCGAGAACGAGGTGTGGGTATGGCAATCGACCAGCGGGCAAGCAGACATGGCGGCTCCTTTGCGTCAAGCGAATCCGCTCCATTGTAGCGGCGCGGCCCTCGATGCGACGAGCGCGCTGGGGTGTCGGTTTCTTGCGGACAAGGAAAATCGCGCTCATCGCGCTCCGCCACATCCACGCCGCCCGCGATGTGCTAGCGTTTGGGTGAACAAAACGAGCCCGCGCGGAAAGGAGCCGGACCGTATGCCACGCGATAGCAAATCCCCGCTGTCCCGCGAGACCGATGCGCCAGAGACCATCGTCAAGCTGGAATGCGATATCGACGACGCGTCGCCCGAGGTGCTCGCCTACGCCGCCGACCGCCTGCGCGAGGCCGGCGCGCGCGAGGCGCACTGGCTGCCCCTCTATTGCAAGAAGGGCCGTCCCGGCTGGCAGTTGCAGGTAATCTGTACCCACGAGGATATCGAGCGCCTGCAGACGATTATCTTTTTGGAAACCACGACCAATGCCATCCGCCGCCAGGTCATGGAGCGCGTTTGCCTGCCACGCCGCTTTGAGCGCGTAACGACGCCTTGGGGCGAGGTTGCCGTCAAAGTAGCCACCCTGCCCGACGGCAGTGAGCGTGCGGCGCCCGAGTACGAGGATTGCGCCCGTCTTGCCCGTGAGCACGACGTGCCGCTCCAGCGCGTGATGCAGGCGGCCCAGAGCGCGGCACTGCGATTTGAATAACAAGATCGTGCGGCGCGCCGCGACCGGCTCCGTCAACTCCATCCCGAAAGGATCCCTCATGAAATACCTCATCGCCTCTGACATTCACGGCTCGGCATATTGGACCGAGCGCCTCTGCTCCGCCATCGAGTCCGAGCAGCCCGACCGCATCGTCCTGCTGGGCGACCTGCTCTATCACGGTCCGCGTAACGACCTGCCGCGCGATTACGCTCCCAAGCGTGTGATTCCGCTGCTCAATGCCCTGGCCGACCGCATCATCGCGGTGCGCGGCAACTGTGACGCCGAGGTCGACCAGATGGTGCTCGACTTCCCCGTCATGGCCGACTACGCCACGCTGTTCGACGAGAACGGCCGCGAGCTGTTCCTGACGCATGGCCATGTTTTTGGCGCCGGCATGCACAACAGCGTCGACCACGCGCCCGCGCTGCCCGAGGGCTCCGCGCTCGTCTACGGCCACACGCACATCAAGGTTAACGAGGAAAGTGAGGCGCACCCGGGCCTGTGGCTCTTCAACCCCGGCAGCGTGAGCATTCCCAAGGACGGTACGCACAGCTACGGCATCTACGAGGGCGGCGCGTTCCGTCACGTGATCATGGAGGAGGAATAACCATGGCACAGCATATGGCTCAGCAAAATGCCGAGGGTTCGCGCGACCTGTCCACGCTGGTCGACGCGTCGGCCGAGCTGCAGCATCTGGTGCAGACCATCTGGCGCCTGCGTCAGCCCGACGGCTGCCCGTGGGACCGCGAACAGACGCACCGCAGCATTGGCAAAAACATGATCGAGGAAGCCTACGAGGCGCTCGATTGCATCGAGGCGGACGACGTGGCACATCTGCGCGAGGAGCTGGGCGATGTGCTCATGCAAGTAGTACTGCATGCGCAGATTGCGGCGGACGCCGGCGAGTTTACGCTGGCCGATGTGGCACGCGATATCGACGCCAAGCTCATCCGCCGCCATCCGCACGTGTTTGGCGATGCGGATGCCGAGAGCTCCGACGAGGTGCTCAAGATCTGGGACGAGGTCAAGCTTGCCGAGAAGGCCGCCAAGGACAAGGCCGTGGCGGTGGGCGAGGCTGCGCCCGAGGGCCTGCTCGACGGCGTGCCCACGCATCTGCCAGCGCTGATGCAGGCGCAGAAGGTGTCGCGCAAGGCAGCGGCCGTGGGCTTTGAATGGGAGACGGTCCAGGATGTGTGGGACGAGGTAGCCGAGGAGCGTGCCGAGTTTGAGGCCGAGGAGCCCGGCTCGCCCGAGCGCGAGATGGAGTTTGGCGACCTGCTCTTTGCCCTGGTCAACGTTGCACGCAAGGAGGGAATCGACGCCGAGAGCGCCCTGCGCGCCAGCACGGCCAAGTTCCGCCGTCGCTGGGCTGCGATGGAGGCCGCCGTGCACGAGGCGGGCGATGACCTCGCCGCCTGCTCAACCGCTCAACTCAACGACCTGTGGGACCAAGCAAAAGCAAGCGAGTGAGGCCTGCGTCTCTCACGGCATCCATTCGTAGAGAGGTCTCTACAAGCAAAAAGCCATATACAACGGAAGATGTGCCAGCTGCGCTTCGGCATCCCACTCGAGTTGTTTAGGGTGCAACACGTAAGCCATCCCAATCTTCTTGTTAAAGCGCGCGCGGAATCGGTCGAGGGAGATGGTTCCGTATCTGCGTGGCGACTTAACTTCGACGGGGCTGATGCGCGGCTTTCCGGCGGCATTGACATAGGGTCGGGTAACGAGGAAGTCGATTTCCATGCGCTCCTCCCCCTCCTTCTTTCCGCTTTGGGAATAAAAGAAGAGCCTGTGTCCATTGGCCTTTAGAGATTGGGCAACGTAGTTTTCGGTAAGCATTCCTTCGTTCAATCCGATGTCGCCGCGAAGCACGGCCCTGTAAACGTCTTCATCGGTATCGTTGTTGTCAGAGAAGGCAAGCGTTACAAGCAGGCCGGTGTCTGCCATGTAGCACTTGAGGGCCGTTTGCTCCATGCTGAGTGAAAGGCCCACGCTCGGTTCGCTTGCGGCATAGCAGATATTGGCAATTCGCGCGTCTGCCAGCCAAAAGAAGGCTTCTTCGTAGGTGCGCATGCGTGCGTTTTTATCAAGTGAGGAAAGCTTGAATCGTTTTTCGTGCCTAGAGAGCTGACCCGGGATGCCATCGAGTACGGAGACGACTTTGAATTCGTAACCGGTTGCAAAACGAGAGATATCGTTGCGATAGAGCTGGACGATTCGGCGCTTCGAAGCGTCGACGGGCGCAAAAGCGCGCTGTTCAACATAGATGGATACCGGCTCAGGCATGCCGCCTACAAGCATGTATTCGCGCATAAGGGAGAGCGCTCTGCGATGTAGGGCATCGGGGAGCGGCTTCATCTTGTTAAAACTCATGCGAATGAGATCGGCCAGCCCCTTTTCGTCCATGCCCCAAAGAAACTCCTCAAAGTCGAGGGGCTCAAGTTCCAGAGACTCTTCTTCGGACGGGATGACGATATCTTTAATGTTCTGCTTGATGCTGAGCAGGGATCCAGTTTCGATGTAGTCGTAACGTCCGTCTGCAACGAGATACTTGATGAGTCCGCGTGCTTGCGGGCACATCTGGACCTCGTCAAAGACGATAAGCGTCTCATGTTCATAGAGTTTGACGTTATAGAAAACCGAGAGATAGAGGAAGAGCGAGTCGAAGTCAGTGCGATAGTCCTCAAAATATTGCTTAACTTCGGCAGGTGCTTGAAAGAAATCAATGACAAGGCAGGATTTGTATTCGGTTTCTCCAAACGTGCGGACAAGCGTGCTCTTGCCGACGCGGCGGGCTCCTTCAATAAGAAGTGCTGTTTTACCAGCGCTTTCATGCTTCCATTTTAGTAGTTTGTCATAGGCTTTTCGTTTAAGCATGGCTACCTCGTGCACGATATCCAGAACTTTTATAACCTGATTATGCACGATATCCAGAACTTCAGACCCTTAAAATTGCACGATATCCAGAACTTTGCACGATGTAAAAGCACATTACTGGCTCTTTCATTCGCAAGCCAGGTAAAGACGGTATGCCGATAGAAGAATTTAATGGGGGGGGGTGACCTCTAGAGATGAATGCTCGGTGCAAAAATAAGCGCCTCAAAGAATGATTTCTCCAATTCATATGTATCCCTCGGCTAACTTAGGGCATAATGCAAAAAGTGCGACAAGGCTAACTTATGAACCTGCGCGCCGCTGCAGCGTGCAAGCCGCGTCGCCAAGCATTCAACCCGTTTCCAAGTGAGAGGGAGACAACATGAGCGATATTTTGGACGTCTACGGTCGTGAGGTGCTCGACAGCCGCGGCAACCCTACCGTCGAGGTCGAGGTCGTGCTCGAGGACGGCAGCTTCGGTCGCGCGATGGTGCCTTCGGGCGCTTCGACCGGTGCTTTCGAAGCTTGCGAGCTGCGCGACGGCGACAAGGGTCGCTACCTGGGCAAGGGCGTTTCGCAAGCCGTCGAGCACGTCAACAACGAGTGCGCCAACGCCGTCGTGGGCCTCGATGCCTTCGATCAGCGCGCCGTCGATGCCGCACTAATCGTCGCCGACGGTACGCCCAACAAAACCAAGCTCGGCGCCAACGCCATTCTGGGCGTATCGCTGGCCGTTGCCCGCGCTGCGGCAGAGTCGGCGGGCCTGTCGCTGTACCAGTACCTGGGCGGCGTCAACGCTCACCTGCTGCCCACGCCTATGATGAATATCCTCAACGGCGGCGTGCATGCCGACAACAACGTTGACTTCCAGGAGTTCATGATCATGCCGGTGGGCGCTCCGAGCTTTGCCGAGGGCCTGCGTTGGTGCGCCGAGGTCTACCACACCCTCAAGGGCGTGCTGCACGAGGCCGGCCTGGGCGGCGGCGTGGGCGACGAGGGCGGCTTCGCGCCCAACCTCAAGACCAATGCCGAGCCGTTCGAGTACATCACCAAGGCCGTCGAGAAGGCTGGCTTTAAGCCCGGCGTCGACTTCATGTACGCCATGGATCCGGCCTCGACCGAGTTCTACAACGCCGAGACCGGCATGTACGAGCTCAAGGGCGAGGGCGTGGAGTACACGAGCGCCCAGATGGTTGATTACTGGGAGAAGCTCGTCGACACCTATCCCATCATCTCCATCGAGGACGGCATGGCCGAGGAGGACTGGGACGGCTGGGTCGAGCTTACCCGCCGCATTGGCAACAAGGTGCAGCTGGTGGGCGACGACCTGTTCGTCACTAACACCGAGCGCCTCAAGAAGGGCATCGAGCTGGGTGCCGCCAACGCGATCCTGGTCAAGGTCAACCAGATCGGCACGCTCACCGAGTCGCTCGAGGCCATCGAGACTGCCAAGGAGGCCGGCTACGCTTGCATCGTGAGCCACCGTTCCGGTGAGACCGAGGACTCCACGATCGCCGACCTGGTCGTGGGTGTTAACGCCGGCCAGATCAAGTCGGGCGCCCCGTGCCGCAGCGACCGTATCGCCAAGTACAACCAGCTCATCCGCATCGAGGACGAGCTTGAGGGTAGCGCGCGCTACGCCGGCAAGTCTGCGTTCTACAACATTCGCTAGGCAGCGGCGTGTGCGGGGGCGGGGCTGACTCGGATTCGCCTCGCTTCCGCCGGGCACTGTTGAGCACCATTGGGCGCTGGGCCATACGGCTCAGCGCCTTTTTTATGTCGAGCAAAGGCTGGCGAAAGCGGTGCGGGCGCTCGTGCTATAACTAAAAGACTTAGCGCAAACAAACCTCAACCGCACAAGGCGCACATGGATCAGATTTACGACAACAGGTATTATTCCGCCGGTTCGCGCGAGCCGTCGCCTCGCCGCGCACCTACCGTGCAGCTCGGCGGGTCCGACTACGCCGGTGTCGATCGCCGCGCACAGCGTCCGGCAAGTGCCTCACATCCCCGTGCTCAAATGAATACGTCGACGGGCCGCCCGCCACGCTCGGCGCCCCCGACGCATGCTTCGCGTACGCAGCACCCCTCGGCTCAAACGCACGAAAAGTCGACCAGGCCCTCGAGCCGTCTTTCGGGCTCGGACTTCATGCACTACGCCAACGACAATGCGGTGGTCAAGGCGATCTACGACTTTACCCATGGACCCCAGCGCGGGCTGTTTATTGGCATTGTCGTCGTCCTGGTGCTCGTGAGCCTGTACTTTCCCGTGCGCGACCTCTACGTTGCCAAACGCTCGAACGATATCTTGGCCAAGCAGGTCGAGATTCGCCAGCAGTACAACGACGAGCTGCAGAAAAGCGTCGACAAGCTGCTCTCGGAGGAGGGTATCAAGGACGCGGCATCCGAGGACTTGGGCCTGGTGATGCCCGGCGAGAAGAGAATTGAAGTGCAGGGCCTGGACGACGATTCGGATTCGTCTTCGAGCAAGAAGTCGTCGAACGCCAAGAAGGCCAGCGAAGTTGCCAAGGAAATCGAAGACGTCGGTAAGGACGCGCCGTGGTACATCCAGGCGCTCGACATGCTGTTTGGGTTTAACGGTGTCGAGGGCCAGACGGTCGTGTCCAACGGCAAATAGCGCCCGGAGGGGAGCCTGCAATGGCAGATTGCAAACGCTATAAGGTAGCCGCGATCGACCTGGGAACAGTGTCGTCGCGACTGGTGTTAGCGCAGGTCGAGGCCGGGGCGATCGTGGAATCGTCCAAGCATACCGAGATCACCGACTTGGGCGAGGGCGTGGACGCGACGGGCCGCTTTTGCGAGGCGGCCGTCGAGCGTGTGCTCGCCGCGTGTCGCATGTTTGTGGACGAGGCGCATGCCTTTGGGGCCGTGTGCATCTGCACCACGTGCACGAGTGCCGCGCGCGATGCGTCCAATGCCGCCCTGCTGCTGGACGGCCTGCGCGAGCTGGGGCTCGAACCGCAGGTGATTCCGGGCGAGGTCGAGGCACGCCTGACGTTTTTTGGCGTGGCGCACGACTTTGCCGGCGAGCGCATTATTGTTGCCGATTCGGGTGGCGGATCCACGGAGCTCGCGACGGGCGTCTATGCGCCGGAGCGTGGCGTCTTTGCGCTAGAAGGGACGCGCTCGCTGGACATTGGCTGCCGCCGTGTGACGGAGCGGTTTTTCTCGGCGCTGCCGCCTGCGGACGGCGAGCTTGCTGCCGCTGCCGCATGGGCAAACGAGCAGTTTGCGGGCTACTTTGAGAGTCTGCCTGTCGACTTTGAGCGCGCCGAACGCTTGGTCGCAGTGGGCGGCACGGTGACTACGCTGGTGGCTCTGGTCCACGAGCTGGAGCCGTATGATTCGAGCTTCGTGCACCTGCGCGAGCTTTCGCTGGAGCAGGTCTCGGCCGCTATCGAGCGCATGTCCACGCTGGACGCGGACAGCATCGCCGCGCTACCGGGTGTGCAGCCCAAACGCGCGGGCGTGATCTTGGCTGGCGCCGTGGTAATCCGCGAGCTCATGCGAGCCGGCGGCTACGACACGCTCACCGTAAGCGAGAACAGCCTGCTTGCCGGCATGGCCGCCACCATCAACGAGGTTCTCGACGGCGCGACCCCCACCATCGCCTGGGTCCCCAGCCTGAGCGCTCTTTAACCGTCTTCCTCTGAGTTGCGGTGAAATAGTTCCTAAATAAGCTGATAAACGGTATAAACAGGATCTATTCCACCGCAGCTTAGAGTCCCACCGGCATCTAAAAGAAACAAGCCCGCATCCCTTGGGGACACGGGCTCGAAAGCTCCATATGGTAGGGGCGGTGGGACGTCCGCGTATTTGCTGCGCAAATCCGCACCGGCTTCGGCCGCCTGCCGGCGCCCTCGTCGGCTCCCTGC
>DYAA01000177.1 GCA_019419405.1 Collinsella sp.
CAACGGTCGATTTTCACCCGCGAACGGTCTTTATACTAATTAGCAATATCCGCAACGTATAAGACGTTATAATGACCATAACGAAAAGGAGGAGGCAAGATGAATCAGATCATTCTCGCATCTCATGGCGGCCTGGCCGCAGGCGCCAAAGACACGCTCGAGATGGTTCTCGGCGACGTGTCGAACGTCCACGTCGTGTCGCTTGCTCGTGACGACAAGGAGCCCATCACCAACAAGGTGGACGCCATGATCGCCACGTTCAACGCGGACGACACCGTCTATGTGCTGACCGATATGCTCGGCAGCTCGGTCAACAACAGCATGGTCGAGCTTTCCCGCAACGGTGCGGCATTCACGGTGATCAGCGGTTTCAACATTCCGCTGGCACTGACGCTCGCTATGAGCCCCGCCCCCGTCAAGGGTGCCGAGCTCGCGGCCCTCATCAACGAGGCCCGCACCGGTCTGACCAACCCCAACGCACCGGTCGAGGCTGCCGCGGCTCCCGCCAAGAAGGCTAAGGCGCCCCGTCACAGCTCCGGTCCCGCCAAGATCGTCCTCGCACGTCTTGACTACCGTCTGCTGCACGGTCAGGTCGTCTTTACCTGGACCACCAAGGTTCAGGCCGAGCGCATCATCGTCGTCGACAATGCTGCCGCCAACGATGACATCAAGAAGGGCGCTCTTAAGCTGGCCAAGCCCCAGGGCGTGCGCCTGAACGTCTTCACCGTCGAGCGTGCCCTCGCCAAGATGGACAAGCTCAACACCCTCGGCGAGCGCGTCATGTTCGTCTTTGGCAACACGGCCGAGATGCTGCAGTTCTGCCAGGGTTACAAGCTCGACGCCATCAACCTGGGCGCCACCGCCAACCACGACGGTGCCGATCAGGTCGGCGGCAAGGACAGCTCCGTCTTCTTCGACGCCACCCAGAAGGCCGACGTCAACCAGCTGCTCGACATGGGCATCAAGCTCTACGTCCAGCAGACCCCCACGTATCAGAGCGTCGACATCGACGCCAAGCTGTAATCAACCAGGCTTTTGCCTGACTGAAAGGAGAAGGGTATGAATACGTTCATCAGTGCGGTGCTCGTCGGCCTCGTCGGCGTGTTCTGCATGTGGGACTCCCGCCTGCTCGGCCGTCTTAACTTCGAGCAGCCCCTCGTTGGCGCCACGCTCGTCGGTCTGCTGCTGGGCGATGTGCCCACCGGCCTTGCCGTCGGTGCCGCCGTCGAGCTCGTGTCCATGGGCCTGGTGCAGGTCGGCGCCGCCGTTCCGCCCGATATGGTCCTGGGCGGCATCGTGGCAGCTGCCTTCGCGTGCCTGACCGATGCTTCCGCCGAGACCGCCATGACGATCGCCATCCCGGTCGCCGTCCTGGGTCAGCTCCTCGGCATTGTGTTCCGTTCCATCATCGCCGCCCTCACCCATGTGGCCGATAGCGCGATTGATAACGGCAAGTTCAAGACCGCCTACCGCATGCACATCTGCGCCGGCTCCGGTCTGTACGCCATCATGTACTTCCTGCCGATCTTCCTGGCCGTCTTTGTCGGTACCGACCTGGTCCAAGCCATCGTCAACATGGTTCCCGAGTGGCTGTCCGTTGGTCTGAACGTCTCGACCAAGATCATGACCGCCTACGGTCTGGCCCTGCTGCTCACCATGATGATCAAGAAGGGTATGACCCCGTTCCTGTTCATCGGTTTCCTGCTCGCCGCCTACCTCAACCTGTCCGTCATCGCGGTCGCTCTGATCGGTGTGTGCCTGGCTATCGTCTTCATGGGCTTCAAGTTCAACGGTTCCCATGCAGCCGCCGGTGTCGATTCCGACTACGATCCGCTCGAAGACGACGAAGACTAAGGAGGAACACACTATGGCAACCGCAACCAAGGACGTGTCCCTGAACAAGAAGGTCAGCCAGTTCTTCTGGCGCTCCTGGGCCATCCAGGCCTCTTGGAACTACGAGCGTCAGATGAACATGGGCTTCCTCTACGGCATGGTCCCCACGCTCGATCGCCTCTATCCGGACGAGTCCGACCCCAAGCAGCTCGCTGCTAAGAAAGAGGCTTACCACCGTCACATGGCGTTCTACAACTGCACCCCGCAGACGAGCGCTTTCATCCTGGGCCTCTCCGCCTCCATGGAGGAGGAGTACGCCAAGGATCCCGAGAACTTCGACCCCGATTCAATCAACGCGGTCAAGACCTCCCTCATGGGCCCGCTTTCCGGTATCGGCGACTCCCTCTTCCAGGGCACCATCCGTGTTATCGCCTTTGGTCTGGGCGTTCAGCTGGCTCAGCAGGGTTCCATCATGGGCCCGATCCTGGCCATGCTCATCTCCATCGTCCCCTCCGTGCTGATCACTTGGTTCGCAGCCAAGATGGGCTATCAGGGCGGCCACGAGTACCTGAGCAAGCTTCAGGGCGGCGATCTCATGGAGAAGCTCATGTATGTCTGCGGCATCGTGGGTCTTATGTCCGTGGGCGGCATGATCGCTACGCTGATCGGCGCCACCACCCCGCTGCAGTTCGCTGACGGCACCGTCGTGATCCAGGACATCCTGGACGGCATGATGCCCCAGATGATCTCCCTTGGCCTCACCGGCCTTATGTACTGGCTCATCAAGAAGAACGTCAACACCGGTTGGCTTCTCGTGATCGCCATCGTGGGCGGCATCGCCCTCTCCGCGGTCGGCATCCTGGCCTAGTCGCGACTAAGCGCCTAACCGCTTTCCCCCGGGGGCCTGCCTGGCATCCCATACCCCAGGCAGGCTTCCATCCCTAAATGTGTCAAAGGGCAGTCCCTTTGACACATCCTCAACGGACCGGCGACTCGGTCCAAATCACGGTAACCCTGCGAGCGCCCGGCAATGTGGCGCCGCAAAAATTGAAAGGAATGTGTCAGATGTACGAGATCGACCTTAACCTCCCTAAGCAGATCGTCGCTGACGTCCTGTCCAACCACGAGATCCACAGCGTCGCCTTCGTCGGCTGCGGTGCCTCCATGTCCGACCTTTACCCCGCCAAGTACTTCCTGGCCAACAACACGGACAAGCTGAACGTTCAGATCTTCACCGCTAACGAGTTCAACTACGACACGCCTTCCTGGGTCAACGAGCACACCTTCGTGATCACCTGCTCCCTCGGTGGCTCCACGCCCGAGACCGTCGAGGCCAACAAGACCGCCAAGAAGCACAACTGCCCGGTCGTCTCCCTCACCAACAAGGCTGGCTCCGCTCTGACCGTCGACGCTGACTACGTCATCGTTCACGGCTTCCACGCCAACTTCGCTGCCAAGTGCGAGAAGCCCGGCTACGCCATCGCTCTTGCTGTCGAGATCCTTCAGCAGACCGAGGGCTATGACCACTACGAGGACATGATCACCGGCCTCACCAACGTCTTTGAGCTCTGCGAGAACGCTGCTCAGTCCTGCAAGAAGCTCGCCAAGAAGTTCGCCGAGGACTTCAAGGACGACAAGATGATCTACTTCATGGCTTCCGGTGCCTCCGAGAAGATGGCTTATTCTCACGCCGCCTTCCTGTTCACCGAGATGCAGTGGATCGACGCCGCCGCCTACAACACCGGTGAGTACTTCCACGGCCCGTTCGAGGTTTCCACCGAGGGTAAGCCCTACGTCTTCTTCATGTCCGATGGCGCTACCCGTCCGATGGACGCCCGCGCCCTCACCTTCCTTAAGCGCATGGGCGCCAAGGTCGCTCTGATCGACTCCAAGGACTACGGCCTGGCTGACGCCGTGCCCGCGAGCGTCGTCACCTACTTCAACCCGCTGCTGCACCTCGCCGTTATGCGCGAGTACGGCAACCAGATCGCCGAGGCCCGTCAGCACCCGCTGACCATGCGTCGCTACATGTGGAAGCTTTCCTACTAATCACAAGTAAGTAGACCTTACGGGTTGATTGAGAGGGGATGGGGTTTGCGCCCTGTCCCCTTTTTTGCTCTGGGGAGGGCGTGTCTGCCGCGTCATAAAACCCCAGATAAAACCTACCAAAATAAACCTGTCCCTTTTTGGCAGGTGGGAGGAGATGCGTATGATCAAGGCAGTGCTGTTTGATATGGACGGCGTGCTGGTCGATACCGAGTGGTTCTACAACCGTCGTCGCGTGGCGTTTATGGAAGAGAAGGGGTTCCACTTTGACGAGATTCCCGATCTTTCGGGGTCTAACGAGCCTGCCATTTGGGAGGCGCTGGTGCCCGACGATATTGAGCTGCGTGAGCGTCTGCGCGTGGAGTACAAGCAGGTCTACAGCCCGGACCATCCCGTTCCGTATACCGAGCTGCTCAACGAGCAGACGGGGCCGGTGATGCGTGAGCTGCACGAGCGCGGCGTGAAGTGCGCCATCGCGAGCTCGTCCTATCGCGAGCTCATTGACGAGCTGGTGGAAATTGCCGGTATCGCCGACGTGCTGGACTACACCATCAGCGGCCACGAGTGCAGTGCGTTTAAGCCCGACCCCGAGATCTACCTGCGTGCCATGGAGGCGCTGGGGGTGGAGCCTGCCGAGTGCCTGGTTATCGAGGACTCGCCTTTGGGCATCGAGGCCGGCAAGCGCTCCGGCGCCCGAGTCCTGGCGCTGCGTCCGCACGAGGGCGTCAACCTGGACCAGTCCGCCGCCGACACCATCATCGACAACCTGACCGACATCCTACCTGCCATTTAGGGACAGGTTTATTTTGGCAGGTTTTATCTGGGCAAACGCCGAATTCGCCGTGAAGGGACCGCTCTCTTCACGGCGTTTTTCTTTTGAGCGGCCTCACGGTCCTTCTGATGGTTGTCGAGAGAGGGTGAATTGAAGCGCCCCCGCACGCTCCATGCTACAATCGCGGGCACGCCTCACAACTATATCTGCCTTCGAAAGGAGCCTCCGTGGCGAACGCCATCGATCAGCTCACGGACCGCGTGCTCGTGCTCGGCCGCCTCACCATCGTTCGCCGTGCCATTACTGCCGTGGCGGTCACCATATCCGCCGTACTGCAGACGTTTCTGATCCAGGCGTTCATTCGGCCCGCCAACCTGCTCCCGAGCGGCCTCACCGGCGTCGCGGTCCTGCTCGATCGCATCACCTCGTTCGGCGGCGTTCATATCGACATCTCGCTCGGCATGCTCGCGCTCAACATTCCCGTGGCGCTTCTGTGCTGGAGCGGCATCAGCAAGCGCTTCGTTATCTTCTCGATGATGCAGGTCGTGCTTTCTTCGCTGTTCCTCAATGTCTTTCACTTTGCCCCGTTTTTGGGCGACAAGATCATGCTTGTCATTTTTGGCGGCGTTGTCTCGGGCCTGGGCGCTGCCATCGCGCTTAAGTCCGGCGCATCTACCGGCGGCACCGACTTTATCGCGCTGTGGGTCTCCAATCACACGGGCAAGACCATTTGGGGCGTCATCTTTGGTTTCAACTGCTTTATCCTGGCGATCTTTGGCTTTATATTTGGCTGGGACAATGCGGCGTACTCCATCGTGTTCCAGTTTATTTCGACCAAGACCATCGACAGTTTCTATCGTCGCTACGATCGCGTGACGCTGCAGATCACGACGCGTAAGGCAGACGAGATCATGACTGCCTACGTAAACCATTTTCAGCACGGCATTAGCTGCGCCGAGGTCGTCGGCGGATACAGCCGTGAAAAGATGTACTTGCTGCACACCGTTGTCTCGACCTACGAGAGCCAAGACATTATCAAGCTGGTGTGTGACGTTGATCCCGGCGCCGTGATCAACGTGTTCCACACGCTCAACTT
>DYAA01000178.1 GCA_019419405.1 Collinsella sp.
ATCTCGGCGAGCTGCTCGGGCGTCATCGCTGCCATCTGCTCGGGCGTGGGCATGGCCTGAGCGGCGTCGCTGTCTTTCTCGCTGGACGTGCCGGTCATGTCTCCCATGGAGTCGGCGTCGATGCCCTGGTTGAGCGAAAGGACGACGGTCTCGGGCAGGCTCATAATGTCGGTAATTTTGCCTCCATCGGCACGCTCTTCCTCGGTGCCCTTGTACGTTCGAATGCCGTTTTTGTCAGCCTTGCTAAACACGGCCTCCACAGCCTTGGCGTCCTTGGCGCTCATGAAGAGTTCGAGGTCGTCGAGCGATTCGGCGCGAATGGTGTCGGGCACGGGCGAGGCGATGCCGCCTTGCTGCACGCCCACGTCGACGATGTCGCTCATATAGGTAGGCAGCGCCAGATCGGCGTTGCAGCTGATTACGATAAGTACGATAGCTGCGAACAGTGCCAGGACATGCTTTTTAAAGAGCTTGAGAATCCTCACTCGGCATCTCTCCTTTCTTGGTTGCGGTCGATAATTTCGTTGGCACGTCTTAGAAGGCGCACCATCTCTTGGGTATCTGTTTCGCCGAACTGCTCAAGGAAGGCCGCGGTGCGGTCCTCGAATTCCCGACGCTTGATCTCGAGATCATGGAATCCCTTGTCGGTCACCGTGACGTGTACGCGACGACGGTCGGTCTTTGAGTGCTCGCGCTCGACCCAGCCCTTGGCTTCGAGAGCGCGTAGGATATTGGCGATGCGGGCGCTCGAGACCCAGGCACGATTGGCGAGTTCGCTCGGCGTGAGCGAACCGCCAGCGAGCATGAGGGCGCGCATGACGGCCATCTCGCCGCCGAGGGCTTTGTCCGCAAAGCGCGAAATGCGCTGATGCATGCTGCCGAACTCGGTAAGGAGCTGACGCCCAAGTTCACGGAAATCGGTATCTTCCACCGAAAACCCCTAACACTAGAAACTATTTTCGGTGAAAGATGATACCCCCGCACGCGCACCCTATACGGTAGATTTTGGGACATGCCTAGAAAACAACTTTTAGGCGACCTCCGTACACCGTCGGTATCAGCAAAGTTAGGGGTAGATCTCTGAGCACGTCCTAAAGCCCACTCAGAGGCACTTTACCCTGCTAAAGCTGGCATAACAGCTAGAGTGAACGTCGTACAAAGGCAAGGAAAAAACTAAACAAATCGGTGAACGGTAGTTGTTCACGCTCGCATTTCCTGCGGGTTTGTAAAAAACGCCCTTATGATATAAAAAAAGAAACATATAACAGCCCAGATGGAGAGGGTCGCTATGTTATCCTTCTCAAACGGGTGAAATCTTGGGTTTTGGGTTGTAGTTCCAAGGTGGACAAACGTTTTCCCTGCACCAATGTGTGGTGAAGAACGGAAGAAGCCGGTAGTGCAAGCCGAACATTCAAGAATTCAATAAGCAGCGGTGTGAGAGAGCGCCGCATTACACGTAACTAGGAGCGTGGTTACACAATGCAGGAGGCATGGGAAGGCTTCAAGGAAGGCATTTGGACGGGAGAGGTTGACGTCCGAGACTTCATCCAGAAGAACTACACCCCCTATGAGGGCGACGAGTCGTTCCTCGCCGGTCCGACCGAGCGTACCAAGGAGCTGTGGGGCGAGGTTCTCGACCTGCTGCTCAAGGAGCGCGAGCAGGGCGGTGTCCTCGATATGGACACCAAGACTGTCACGGGTATCGTGAGCCACCCCGCTGGCTACATCGATAACGCCCACCGCGAGAAGGAGACCATCGTCGGCCTCCAGACCGACAAGCCGCTCAAGCGCGCGCTGCACGTCAACGGTGGTATCCGCATCGCTTGCCAGGCTGCCAGCCAGCACGGCTACAAGGTCGACGAGAGCGTTGTCGAGCGCTACACCTTCGAGCGCAAGACCCACAACGCTGGCGTCTTCGATGTCTACACCCCCGAAATGCGTGCTTGCCGCTCGGCTCACATCATCACCGGTCTGCCCGATGGCTATGGCCGCGGCCGCATCATCGGCGACTACCGTCGTGTTGCCCTGTACGGCGTCGACTACCTGATCAAGGACAAGGAGGCCCAGAAGGCTTCCACCCCGACGGTCATGACCGCCGACAACATCCGCGATCGCGAGGAGCTGCAGGAGCAGATCCGCGCCCTCGGCGAGCTCAAGATGATGGCCGAGACCTATGGTTTCGACATTTCTAACCCTGCTACCAACACGCAGGAGGCCATCCAGTGGATGTACTTCGCCTACCTCGCTGCCGTTAAGGAGCAGAACGGCGCCGCTATGTCCATCGGCCGTACCTCCACGTTCATCGACATCTACGCTGAGCGCGACCTTGCCAACGGTACCTTCACTGAGGAGCAGATCCAGGAGTTCGTGGATCACTTCATCATGAAGCTCCGCATGGTCAAGTTCGCCCGTACTCCCGAGTACCAGGCCCTGTTCACCGGCGACCCGCAGTGGGTCACCGAGTCCATCGGCGGCATGGGTGTTGACGGCCGTACGCTCGTTACCAAGATGAGCTACCGCTACCTGCACACGCTCGAGAACATGGGTACCAGCCCCGAGCCCAACATGACCGTTCTGTGGTCGACCCGTCTGCCCGAGAACTTCAAGAAGTTCTGCGCCAAGACTTCCGTCGCCAGCTCCTCGATCCAGTACGAGAACGACGACCTCATGCGCGTCTATCACGGCGACGACTACGGCATTGCCTGCTGCGTGTCCTCCATGCGCATTGGCAAGGAGATGCAGTTCTTCGGCGCTCGCGCCAACCTGGCCAAGTGCCTGCTCTACGCACTCAACGGCGGTGTTGACGAGGTCTCCAAGAAGCAGGTCGGCCCCAAGTATCGCGCCGTCGAGGGCGATACGCTCGATTACGACGACGTTGTGGCCAAGTACAACGACATGATGAAGTGGCTCGCTGGCGTGTACGTCAACTCGCTGAACATCATTCACTACATGCACGACAAGTATTGCTACGAGCGCATCCAGATGGCTCTGCACGACAAGCACGTGCACCGCTGGTTCGCTACGGGCATCGCTGGCCTTTCCGTCGTGGCTGACTCCCTGTCCGCCATCAAGTACGCCAAGGTTCACCCCGTCCGTGACGAGAACGGCATCATCGTCGACTTCGAGACCGAGGGCGAGTTCCCCAAGTACGGTAACGACGACGACCGCGTCGACCAGATTGCTCACGACGTTGTGCACCAGTTCATGGAGTACATCCGCATGAACGACACCTACCGCAACTCCGTGCCCACGACCTCGGTTCTGACCATTACCTCCAACGTCGTGTACGGTAAGAAGACCGGCTCCACGCCCGACGGCCGCAAGGCTGGCCAGCCGTTCGCCCCGGGTGCTAACCCCATGCACAAGCGCGATAGCCACGGCGCCATCGCTTCGCTGTCTTCGGTTTCCAAGCTCCCGTTCCGCGATGCTCAGGACGGCATCTCCAACACCTTCTCCATCATCCCGAGTGCGCTCGGCAAGGAGGACCAGGTGTTCTTTGGCGATATCGACCTTGATCAGCTGGGCGAGTAACTATTGTTAGTGCTATACTAACAATAACGATTACTGATTAGTGCGCCGGTTTCGGCCGGCGCCTATTAATCGAAGGAGACACATTATGAAGGTTTCTGAAGTTTCCGAGACCCAGGCCGATAACCTGGTCCACATGCTCGACGCTTACGCCGAGAAGGGTGGCCACCACCTGAACATCAACGTCTTCAACCGTGAGACGCTGCTCGACGCTCAGGCTCACCCCGAGAAGTACCCGCAGCTGACCATCCGCGTTTCCGGCTATGCCGTGAACTTCCACACGCTCACCAAGGAGCAGCAGGACGAGGTCATTGCGCGTACCTTCCACGACAAGTTCTAAAGGGACTCAACTCCCGCAGGATCGCCGGGGCTGTTTGGGCTACCTCCCAAAACGTCCTCGGACATGAAAGAGACCGCCGTGCGCTTCGCGCGGCGGTCTCTTTCGTCCTGCGGAATGTTTTGGGAGGTAGCCCAAACAGCCCCGGCTGGGGTCCTGTGTAGTCACCCTCTAGGCGGAACTCTCCTAATTATTTGGATGAGTCGTTTACTTACTTGTACTGTTACCGTCTTCCCACTGTTGTTGGGGTATGCTTTGTTCGTATGTAAACGTATGACATGTTGATGGGGGAGGGTGCTATGGCTCGCGAGGGCGCTCGTTCTAAGGATTCTGCTAAGCCTGGCATCAAGGAAGTTGCAGCGGTGGCGGGGGTTTCGCCCACTACGGTATCTCGCGTGCTTAATAATCGCGGCTATATTAGCCAAGAAACCCGCGATAAGGTCCATGCCGCGATGGAGCGCATCAACTATACGCCCAACGATATCGCCCGTGCCATGCTCAACGGTCGCCTGAACCTTATCGGCATGATCGTTCCCTTTGTGAGCAGCCCGTTCCATGCTCAGGTTGTGCAGGCGGTCGAGCGCACGTTGGCGGAAAACGGCTTTAAGATGTTGCTGTGCAACAGCGCCAATCGACCCGATCTTGAGCGTTCCTATATTGACATGCTCCGCCGCAATATGGTCGACGGCGTCATCGTCAACTCCCTCAATATCGGTGCTGAGGCATATGCCGAGATGGGCTTGAGCCTGGTTGGTATCGACTGCGACCTTGGCGAGGCCTCTGTTCAGATTGCGAGCGACAGCTATAGCATCGGCGAACTTGCCACGCGTCGCCTGATCGATGACGGGTGTTCACGCATCCTGTGCCTGCGCAGCAATAGCCGCATGCGCATGCCTGCCAATAAGCGTACCGATGCCTACCTCGATGTTGTTGAGCAGGCCGGTTTGTCCGCGCTTGTCCGTGAGGTTGAGTTCGTTAAGCCCGACGACGAAAAGGGCGCGGTCGTTGCGAAGATCCTCGATGAGAACCCCGATATTGACGGCATCTTTGCGGGAGACGACACGATGGCGGCCATCTGTCTCAACGTGATGAAGCAGCGCGGCTTGAGCGCTCCGGACGATATTAAGGTCGTGGGCGCGGATGGTGCCCGCCGAACTATGACGTTTATGCCTGACTTAACAACCGTACGTCAAGATATCGATCGCATCGGAGAGCTCGCGGCGCAATCCATCATCGCTCTTATTAACGGCGATAATCCCGAATCGAATATCAAGCTCCCCGTTGAACTCATTGAGGGCAAAACCGCGTAGTTCATCCCGTGCCAAAAGAATTCCTCAAACGCCTCTGATGACCGTTCACCGGCATATATCAACCGTTTGCCGACGACTGGAACTGCGAAAAGACGTATTGCTATGAAAACGTTTGACATATAAAAACGATTGACATATCTTGCCATTGTACCGAGTTAGTATGTCGTGGAAAGGAAGTCTCGGATGCACAAGGTGTATTACCAGCCTGAGGGAATTTGGGTAGGCGACATCATGCCGTACGGCGAGGACGGCACGTTCTATCTCTATCATCAGCGTGACACGCGTAACCCCGAACCTTTCGGAGAGCCGTTTGGCTGGGCACTCGCCACGACCAAGGATTTCGTCAACTACAAGGACTTTGGCGAGAGCCTTGAGCGCGGCGGCGACGAGGAAGTCGACCAGTACATTTATGCCGGCACGGTGTTTAAGGTGGGCGACAAGTACCATGCGCTCTACACTGGTTGCAATCGCGATAAGGTCCGCGCACGTTTGATGAAGCAGGTTCTTCTTCACGCAACGAGCGACGACGCCGTCAAGTGGGAGAAGAACATCGCCGAGACGCTGCTTCCGCCCCAGGAGGGTTACGATGACCGCAACTGGCGCGATCCCTTTGTGCCTGTCTCTTATACACATCTGACGC
>DYAA01000179.1 GCA_019419405.1 Collinsella sp.
GGCATCAAGGTCATCGTCGACATCGTGCCTAACCATTCATCCAACCAGCACCCCTGGTTCAAGGCCGCTCTTGCCGCCGGCCCTGGATCGCCCGAGCGCGCCCGTTATATCTTCCGCGATGGTCGCGGCGAACATGGCGAGCTGCCTCCCACCAATTGGAATGCCAACTTTGGCGGCCCCGCCTGGACGCATGTTGCAGACGGTCAGTGGTATCTGCACATGTTTACGCCCGAGCAGCCGGACTTTGACTGGTCGTGCCCCGAGGTTCATGCGTTCTTTTGCGACGTCCTGGCGTTTTGGAGCGATCGAGGCGTCGATGGCTTTCGCATTGATGTGGCGCACGGTCTTGCCAAGGATCTCGACCGCGATGACCTCGACCGGTGGCATCTCGCCGAGGGCGATGACATGGTTGACGACGGCACTCATCCGCTGTGGGACCGCAACGAGGTCCACGAGATCTATCGCGAGTGGCGCCGCGTGTTCGACCGCTATAATCCGCCGCGCAGCGCCGTTGCCGAGGCGTGGGTGCTGCCCGAGCGCCAGTATCTCTACGCGCGTCCCAACGAGCTTGGCCAGACATTCAACTTTGAGTTCGCCAAGGCCACTTGGACCTATGATGACATGCACGCTGCAATCGAGGAGGGCTTGAAGGCAGCCATCGAATCCGATTCCGCCTCGACCTGGGTACTCTCCAACCACGACGTGCCGCGCGTGGCGACGCGCTATGCCCTGCCGCAGATCAAGGCGACGCGCTACCACCAGATTGCGCTCGACTGGCTCTTGCGCGACGGGTCGTCTTATGACGAGGACCGTGAACTCGGCGAGCGCCGCGCGCGGGCGGCCCTTTTGCTTGAACTGGCGCTTCCGGGCTCGGCATACGTGTATCAGGGTGAGGAGCTCGGTCTTTTTGAGGTGGCTGACATTCCGTGGGCTGCACTCGAAGATCCCACTGCGACCAATACACACGGACCGAAGCGCGAGAAGGGGCGCGACGGCTGTCGTGTGCCCCTGCCATGGGTAGCGGCGGACGATCCCGCGCAGGGCGGATCGTTTGGGTTTTCGCCTGCGGACGCCGATGCGGCGCCCCATCTGCCGCAGCCTGCATGGTTTTCCGATTACGCTGCCGATAGGGAAGAAGCGGACCCGACATCGATGCTTGCGCTCTATCGTGACGCCCTCTGGCTGCGGCGCAAGCTGCGCAGGTGCGCCAACGATCTTGCGTGGCTCGATCTTGACGGGCGCACCGGCCTTGCGGATGGTGCCGAGGGTGCTGAGGGCGGCGTCATCGCCTATCGCCGCGACAACGGCTGGGCGTGTGTGACGAACTTCGGCGCAGCGCCCGTGGAACTGCCGGCGGGCAGGGTCCTGCTCACCTCATCACCGCTTGCAGACGGCAGGCTCGCGCAGGACAGCTCTGCCTGGATCATGCTCGGTGAGATGTAGAGGCCTCTTGCGGCGAGTTTGCGTTTGCCTGCGCTTTCCGTGGTGGCTGATGTCTTCGCGAGGTTCGCGAGGGCGTCGCAAAACTTTTCAAAAAAAGTTCTTGCATTTGGGTGGATCATCCCGTATATTAAATCCTCGCAGGCGGACATGGCTCAGTTGGTAGAGCACAACCTTGCCAAGGTTGGGGTCGCGGGTTCGAGCCCCGTTGTCCGCTCCATTTGGGCGTTTAGCTCAGGGGGAGAGCGCTTCCCTGACACGGAAGAGGTCAGAAGTTCAAATCTTCTAACGCCCACCAAATGTTCGCAGCTCAGAGGCTATGTCCTCTGGGCTGTTTTGTTTTGCCACCAAGCACGCCGCCAAATAAGCCGCCAAATATTGATCCAAGGTCTGTGCGCGATGGTCTTCGCATCCCGTGGGGGCGCCGGCAGATTGCATGTGTCCTGGTCCATCGTGACCGCAACATGTTGGTCAAGCATAATCTTTTGGATTCTTTTGGCGTGAGCGGCTTGGTTTTGGTAGGATTTGTCAGCGGCTTGACTAAGGGGGTTTTATAACTGCCATGCAGGTAGCCGTGTTGGTAACGTTTTACCGACTTGTCAAATACCCCTCATTTTTAATGCGTCTGCAAAATGACCAATTGCTTTGACCTGCTGAAACACTATATGTTGTGTTTGACCTAAAAAAAGAATACAGGATATAGATGCTTCTTTGTCGTATGATAGATGGCGGACAGAGAACGAAGACCTTAACTGCCTCTTTTGAACGTGTCCTTGAACCGCTTGATTGGCTCTAGGGAATGTCCGCATGGAGGCTTATGGTTTATCGAGAACACAGATTGCGCGACGGCGCCGCAAGGCAGGGGCAGGCCCTGCCGGGCATCGTTTGGCTCTGAAGCGCAATGAGGCTACGACGCGAAAGAGGCAAGAGGATGAAGATCATCAAGCGCAGCGGCACCGAGGTTGTCTTTGACATCGATAAGATCGTCAATGCCATCCGCGCCGCAAACTTGGAGGTCGAGGAGAGCTCTCGTCTTACCGACCGCCAGGTGGTTTATGCGGCGCAAAACGTCGCCGAGGCATGCGAGAACGCGGGCCACACCGTTTCGGTCGAGGAGATCCAGGATTTGGTCGAGGACGAGATCATGCGTCTCGACTGCTACGAGGTCGCCCGCCACTACATCATCTATCGCTATGTTCAGAGCCTGAAGCGCCAGAAGAACACGACCGACGACAAGATTCTGTCGCTGATCGAGTGCAATAACGAAGAGGTCAAGCAGGAGAACTCTAACAAGAACCCGACCGTCAATTCCGTCCAGCGCGACTATATGGCCGGCGAGATTTCAAAGGATCTGACTCAGCGTGTGCTGCTGCCCCAGGAGATCGTGGATGCCCACAATGAGGGCCTGATCCACTTCCACGATTCTGACTACTTTGCCCAGCACATGCATAACTGCGATCTGGTGAACCTGGAGGACATGCTCCAGAACGGCACCGTTATCTCGGGCACGCTGATCGAGAAGCCGCACAGCTTCTCGACTGCCTGCAACATCGCGACGCAGATTATCGCCCAGGTTGCTTCCTCCCAGTACGGCGGCCAGTCTATTTCGCTGACCCATCTTGCCCCGTTTGTTGAGGTGAGCCGTCAAAAGATTCGCGGCGAGGTTGCCCGCGAGCTCGAGGAGCTCGGTGTTTCGGCATCTGCCGAAAAGGTCCGTGAGGTCGTTGAGGACCGTCTGCGCGATGAGATCCGTCGCGGCGTCCAGACGATTCAGTATCAGGTCGTGACCCTTATGACCACCAATGGCCAGGCGCCGTTCGTGACGGTCTTTATGTATCTCAATGAGGCCCGTACGCCCCAGGAGAAGCACGACCTTGCCATGATCGTGGAGGAGACGCTTCGTCAACGCTATGAGGGCGTTAAGAACGAAGCCGGTGTGTGGATTACCCCGGCATTCCCCAAGCTTATCTATGTACTCGAGGACGATAACGTTCACGAGAATTCTCCGTACTTCTACCTGACCCAGCTGGCTGCCAAGTGCACCGCCAAGCGCATGGTGCCCGATTACATCTCCGAGAAGAAGATGCGCGAGCTCAAGCTGTCGAAGGGCGAGACCGCCGGCAACGGCGATTGCTACACCTGCATGGGTTGTCGCAGTTTCCTGACGCCCGACCGCTCGGGCAACGGCTTTAACAATGTTGCCAACGCGCTGAACTATGACCCGACCAAACCTAAGTACTATGGCCGCTTTAACCAGGGTGTTGTGACCATCAACCTGCCCGATGTCGCGCTGAGCTCGCATCAGGACATGGACAAGTTCTGGAAAATCTTCGACGAGCGCCTCGAGTTGTGCCACCGCGCCCTGCTGTGCCGTCATGAGCGTCTGATGGGTACGCTTTCGGATGCCGCACCGATTCTTTGGCAGTACGGCGCCCTGGCGCGTCTGAAGAAGGGCGAGACGATCGATAAGCTGCTCGTGGGCGGCTATTCCACCATCAGCCTGGGGTATGCCGGCCTGTATGAGTGCGTCAAGTACATGACGGGCCACAGCCACACCGAGAAGGAGGGCACGCCCTTTGCCATGGCCGTCATGCAGCGCATGAACGACAAGTGCGCCGAGTGGAAGGCCGAAAGCGATATTGACTTCTCGCTGTACGGTACCCCGCTTGAGTCGACGACCTACAAGTTCGCCAAGTGCCTGCAGCGTCGTTTTGGCATCATCCCGGGCGTGACGGACAAGGGCTACATCACCAACAGCTACCACGTCCACGTGTCCGAGGAGATCGACGCATTCGACAAGCTCAAGTTCGAGGGCATGTTCCAGCAGCTTTCGCCGGGCGGTGCCATCTCCTACGTCGAGGTTCCCAACATGCAGGACAACCTCAAGGCTGTCATCCGCGTGATGCAGTACATCTACGACAACATCATGTACGCCGAGCTCAACACCAAGAGCGACTACTGCCAGGTGTGCGGCTACGATGGCGAGATCAAGATTGTCGAGGATGACGGCAAGCTGGTGTGGGAGTGCCCCAGCTGCGGCAACCGCGACCAGGAGAAGATGAATGTCGCCCGTCGCACGTGCGGCTACATCGGTTCCCAGTTCTGGAACCAGGGTCGAACCGAGGAGATCCGCGACCGCGTGCTGCATCTCTAATACCGCTCCGGGGCTGAGCCGAGAGGGCCGCTTGGGCTTTTGCTCGCTATTTCGGACAGTCCTGCGCAAGACGAAGGCCACATTAAGTGGCCTTCTTTGCGTGCGGAACTCATATCGAGCAAAAGCCCAAGCGGCCCTCTCGGCTCAGCCAAGTTGACGTAGCTGAGATGCAGCATGCGGTCTGCTCGCTTCTCGAAGTTCTTAGCGGAAATGAGTTGAGCTGCAATGACGATCTGCTTGCAATGGCGGTTGAGCTGCAGCTGAGTATTTATTGGACCGCGAACCCTATACTCAATGTTCGCTTCGTTCATTGAGTTACCCTTTGAATGAGGCCGGGACATATCGTCCCGCCCGCAGTTTCGCAGGCCGAAGGCCGAGAATGTTTGAGGACGGGATGATATGTCCCGGCCTCCCGGGAGAGTTACCTATGAACTACGCGAACATTAAGTATTTCGATATTGCTGATGGGGAAGGCGTCCGTACTTCTCTGTTTGTGAGTGGGTGCCGTCGTGGGTGCAAGAACTGCTTTAACTCTGTTGCGTGGGACTTTGCTGCGGGCGAGCCCTTTGATCGTGCCGTCGAGGACAAGATTATCGAGAGCCTCGATCATCCCTTTATTGACGGCCTGACGATTCTGGGCGGAGAGCCCATGGAGCCCGAGAACCAGGCGGGGCTCGTTGAGTTTGTCGAGCGTGTTCGTGCCGCTTATCCTGCGGGGTCAGGAAAGACCATTTGGTGTTTTACCGGCGATGTGCTCGAGGAGCTTATGCCGGGAGGACGCCACCATACCGAGGTCACGGACCGTATCCTTACCTGTCTTGATATGTTGGTGGACGGCCCGTTTGTTCAGGACCTGTACGATATCACGCTGCGCTTTAGGGGCTCGAGTAACCAGCGCGTGATCGATATGAACGCCACGCGCGCCCGTGCTGAGCGCGAGGGCGTTGCGCTTTGTGATGCGGTTGAACTTTGGCGTGATGATCCGGTCTATTCGACCCATACTATGTAGCTTGTGGTCGATGCCGGAGGGCGTGGTACCATAGCGCGAACGTGAAATCGGAAAAGTGAGGCCCAGATGGTCGATCAGGAAAAAGTCGAGGCCGCCATTAAGCTGTTGCTTGAGGGCATAGGCGAGGACCCAACTCGTGAGGGCCTGCTGGAGACCCCGGCGCGCGTTGCCCGTATGTATGGTGAGATCGCCGGCGGCATGGACCAGAGTGCCGAGGAGCACCTGTCCAAAACCTTTGCCGTCGCTTCGAACGATTTGGTTATCGAGCGCGACATTACGTTCTACTCGCTGTGCGAACATCATCTGCTGCCGTTTTATGGCAAGGCCGCCATTGGTTATATCCCTAACGGTCGGGTGGCTGGGCTTTCCAAGCTCGCCCGCACGGTTGAGGTTTATGCCCGCCGTCTTCAGCTGCAGGAGCAACTGTGCACACAGGTTGCCGATGCCCTCATGGATTATCTCGCTCCCCAGGGAGCGATTGTGTTGATGGAGGCCGAGCATATGTGCATGACGATGCGTGGCGTGCAAAAGCCCGGCACCAAGACCGTGACGCTTGCTCGCCGCGGCGTCTTTGAGACCGATCCCGCGCTCGAGGAGCGTTTCTTTAGGATGCTGGGCCGCTAACCATGAGAGTCGTCAACGACTTTACATCGAAGACCGATGAGGGGACGTCGCGTCGCGGCTTTATGGCTTCGGGCCTGGCCCCCTTTGGTGCCATGCCTCGCATTGATTACATTTGTGCCAACGGGCTGTTCCGGCGGCACCTGGGCAACATCGTACAGTTGGAATCGGGGCGCATCTTCTGCCGCCACGGTATTGACCATCTGCTCGATGTCGCTCGCATTATGTGGATCAAGAATCTCGAGGAGCAGCTCGAATTTGACCGCGAGGTCATCTACGCCACGGCACTTCTTCACGATATCGGCAAAGATGAACAGTATGAATCGGGTATATCCCATGATGTTGCAAGCGAACGCGTCGCTGATGCGATTCTCGGCGGCATGCCCGATGACGTGGCGTTTGAGCCGGCCGATGCCGCAGCCATTAAGACGGCCATTCTGGGCCATCGAAAGCTGCGCGTGAACAGCCAACCGCTTGAGCGTCTGCTCTATGCGGCCGACAAAGCGTCGCGCGCCTGCTTTGCATGCCCCGCGCGCAATGCTTGCAACTGGAGCGATGATAAAAAGAACCTGTCGATTCGCGTGTAGTTAGTTTGCGCGGTCGGGGTTCTAAACGAAGGAGACGATCGCGATGAGTAACAAGAAACTGCCCGAGAATGCAACCAAGACTGAAGGCGCCGAGCTCGCCCGCCGTGGAAGGGGCGAAATATCCACCGCAACGGCGGTGCCCCATGTGAGCTATGACGATTTGCGCCATGCCGATCGTATTGTCATTGACGGCCTTGAGGTTTTTGCCAACCATGGCGTGTATCCCGAGGAGAACGCGCTGGGTCAGAAGTTCATCGTTTCTCTGGTGCTCTATGCCGACCTGCGCGCGGCGGGGGAGCACGATAACCTGGATGCCTCGATTGACTACGGCTCGGTGTGCCACGATGTTGATGGCTATCTGCGCGAGCATACGTTTAAACTCATCGAGGCGGCAGCCGAGGGTGTGGCCCAGATGCTGCTGCGTCGTTACCCCCTGCTGCTTGGTGTGCGCATAAAGCTCGATAAGCCGTGGGCTCCTGTTGGCCTGCCCCTGGCAAGCTGCGGTGTCGAGATCGAGCGCGTGCGGTAACCGGTTCTAATACGTCTCTATGGGTGGCTGCTTGAGTCGCTGCGACAGAGCTCTATTGTTGGGGCAGTACGTGTCGAGCAGGGCGTGAAACCGCTGATTGTGGCTTGGCTCGAGCAAGTGGACGAGCTCGTGGGCGACAACCATGTCGAGGCATTCGACGGGGTAGCCGGCAAGTTCTCGTGCGATGCGAATGGCGCCGGATTTGGGCGTGCACGAGCCCCAACGCGTTTTCATGCTGCGTACGGAAACGCGGGAAACGGAGACGCCCATTGCGATTTCGTACGCGTGCAAAATATCGCGCAGCGCCGATGTGACCTCGGACGTATAGAGCTGGTCGATGTGGGCTTGGAGCTCGTCGGACGTTAGACCGTCGAGGATTGCGAGCCGCTTGGCCTGTGGGCGTTCGTTCGACTTGTCGGCACCCATAAAACTTGCGAAGGTGGCCTGCTGGGGTCGCGGTGCGGGTGATACAAAGTTGTGATCGAGTGCGTCCTGTACCGTGATGGGCTTGCCCCAAAGCGCAATGATGGACGAGGGGCTGAGCGGCTCCTGTGCCGTCGTCTGACGTTGCTCGCGCTGGGCAAGTCGGCTGATAATCCAGGCGCTGTTGCGCTTCACAAACGCTTCGATACGCTCGCGGCTGGCGCCGAGCGGTGCGCTGGCGTGGACCTCACCGCTCGATGTGACGCGTAGGTTGAAGTTCTTGACGCGCTTTTTGGTAACGACGACGGGGATGGGCATCCCATCCGGTCGGGGTAGGAAAATCGTAAACTGCTGCGTCAAAAGCGGTCCTTCAGATTGGGGACGGGCCGGCATTTCGACCGTTCGGTATGCCGGCCCGCTCAAGGGATGTGAAATTAATAACGCTCGAAGAAGGCAAGGGCGTTATCGCTGCAGAGCTTCTGCATCACGGTCTTGCCAAAGTGCTTGGAGAGCATGTTCTGGAATTCGGGCATCTTGCTGGCATCGGAGAGGAAAGCGGGCACCTTGGCGCCGTCCCAGTCGCCGCCGAGTGCGATGACATCTTCGCCGCCCAGGTCGAGCCAGTGCTCGATATGTGCCGCTAGCTGGTCGAAGGTGACGTCTGCGGTGGTCTTGTCGGTCGCATCGTTGGATAGGAACTCGCTGCAGTAGTTGAGGCCGACGATGCCGCCCATGTCGCGAATGGTGCGGAACTGGTCGTCGGTGAGGTTGCGCTTGACGCCGCAAACCGCACGGGAGTTGGAGTGGCTGGCGACGAAGGGGCGCGTGGCGTGGGCGACAACCTCGTCAAAGCACTCATCGTTGAGGTGGGAGACGTCGAGTATCATGCCGGCGTGCTCCATCTGCGTAAGTGCCTCGATGCCGGCGGCGGTGAGGCCGGCGTGGGTGTCGTGGCCGCTCGCGAGCGGTCCCTGCGCGTTCCAGCTGAGTGACGACATAAGCACGCCCAAGCTCTTGAGCACCTCGATCAGCGCGGGGTCCTCGGCAAAGAACGTGGCGTTTTCGATGGTGTGGATGCAGGCGACCTTGCCGTCTTTGAGCGCAGGGCGAATATCAGCGGCGCTGCGCACGTTGACCATGCGGTCGTGGTTGAGCATTGCCTGGCCGCTCATATGCGCCATGATCTGCGCCTGGAAGCGCGCGGCGTGGGCGGTGGGAATCTCGTCGGGGACAAACGTAGCGAAGCACTGCGCCCACGGCGTGTTGCCGATCTTTGCGAGCGAGATGGCGCAGGCGTTGCCCTCGATAAGGTCGAAATCCTGCGGATGCGTTTCGTCGCCGGGGAAATAACCGTCGGTGCCGGCGGTAAAGCGCAGGTCAAGATCGAGTGTGGCCCAGCCGATACGGTCGGCGGTGTCGCAGTGTAGGTCAAATACGGGATATGCCATGGTTCCTCCGGTTGCAGCGTTTCTTTGCAAACTGTCAATGAATTGTATGACTAGGGTATAGTTAGCGCCATATGTTCACGGCGGCCCGCGTTGTGCGCCGCCCTTATCACGGAGGTTACCATGTCCAACCAGGGCAAGAAGGTCAAGACCCATTATCGTGGCACGCTCGATGACGGCACGCAGTTCGATAGCTCCTACGATCGCGGTGAGCCGCTGGAGTTCACCTGCGGTGCCGGTCAGATGATCAAGGGCTTCGACGCCGCCGTTATCGATATGCAGGTGGGCGAGAAGAAGTCCGTGCACATTCCTGCTGCCGATGCCTACGGCGAGCACAACCCCGAGATGGTCCTGACCTTCCCGGCCGAGCAGGTTCCCAACATCGAGCAGATCGAGAAGGGCATGAAGCTCTTCCTGTCCACGCCGAGCGGCATGCCTGTCCCCGCTGTCGTCATCGATGTGACGTCCGAGGCCGTGACGCTCGATGCCAACCACGAGCTTGCCGGCAAGGATCTCAACTTTGATATCGAGCTCGTTGAGGTCGAGGACTAGTTAATGTCCGTGGACCTGGTAGCTACGGAGCGCTTGGGAAATCTCAACGACCCGTCCTATGAACTCCTGCTTCGTCGGGAGCTGGGTGGCGTCTTTGAGGTTGACGAGCTGCTACTCGATTGGGACCAGGCTGATGCGCGCCTGTTTGTGGGCGTGACGGAGCTGGGGCGCACGGTGAATGCCCGGCTGGATGCCACTGATGGCGAGCGTCTTGCCGACGGTGACGTGCTCGCTGTCGACCGCACGGGCACGGTGCCCGTAGCGGTTGTCGTACGCCTGCGCAGCGCCGAGGTCTATTTGGTCGAAGTCGACCGCATGGATCCGATTGTGCTCGCACATGCGTGCTGGGAGATCGGCAACATGCATGCGCCGCTCTTCCGGGGTGACTCGGACGAGCATACCGTGCGCATGTATACGCCGGTGCAACCGGTTTTGGGTCGTATGCTCCGGGGCATTGGGGGCGTTCGGCTCTCGGTGGTCGCACGCGAGCTCGATGCCAGTCGACGCTTTGCATCGAGCGCGGCGGATGTTGTTGTGAGCATGGCTTCAGACTTTACGATCGTAAAAAAGACGCGCGGCTAAGCGCGCGTATGCGCAAGACGGGCTTTGAGGGATTGCCATTCAAAGTCCGTCTTGCTGTTGATGAGAGGCTTTGGGGGAAGCATATGGGTCTTGAGGGAATCAAGCTGATCGCCTGCGATTTGGATGGCACGTTGCTGCATCCGGGGGAGCGCGAGCCGCGTCCCGAGGCCTTTGAGCTCATTAATGAGCTGCATCGTCGCGGTATTGTGTTTATGCCGGCGAGCGGCCGTCAATATGCGAGCTTGCGCTATCTGTTTGCCCCGGTGGCCGATGAGCTCGCCTATGTATGCGAAAACGGAGCCCTGGTGATGAGCGAGGGGCGCGCCGTTGTCAAACGTTCCATGGAACGTAGCCTTGCTATGGATATCGCGAATGCCGTGGTCGCCTACCCCCATGCCGACGTAACCCTTTCCTGCGAGGGGCACCTCTACACCATAAGCGGTAACGATGCATTCATCGACCATTTGCGTTACGAGGTCCACTGCGATGTGACGGTGGTCGACCGTCCCGAGGACATTGACGAGGATGTCATTAAGATTGCGTTTCAAACGCCCGAGACAGAGCAGCCGGCGGCGTTGGAGTATTTTGCGCGTCGCTTTAGCGACCGGGTCGATGTGATGACGTCGGGAACCGAATGGACCGACTTTATCGGCTTTGATTCAGGCAAGGGGTCCGCGCTTGCCGATTATGGTCGCGCACTGGGGATCTCACCTAACGAAATGATGGCGTTTGGCGATAACGAAAACGATCGCGACATGCTCAACGTGGTGGGCCATCCCTATCTGATGGAGAGCTGCAATCCCAGCATGCGCGGTGTCAATGACCGTGTCCGCTACGTGCGCACGGTCGAAGAAGAGCTGCGTCGTCTACTTGCTGAGTAGGCATGTCCCAAAATCTACCTACAGTTGGGGCAGAGACCCTCGAAGATGGTGTAGTGCGAGGTGACGTTCCAGCCGATTTGCTCGGACGCCTTGGCGTCGAGCTGGGCATCGAAGGGGAGCGGTACGTCGATGACGCGGCTGCACGAGGTACAGATGATATGCGCATGCGGCTCGATCGTGCGATCGAAGCGGCTGCCGCCCGGCGTCTTGATGGAGAGGATCTCGCCGGCGTCGGCCAAGAGATTGAGATTGCGGTAGACCGTACCGCGGCTGATTTTGTCATCCTGCGCGCGCACGGCGTTGTAGATCTCATCGGCGGTGGGGTGGTTATAGCTTTGGCGCACGGCGTCAAGAACCAGCTTCCGCTGCTTGGTGTTTCTTCTTTGCACCGCCATGCGCCTCGCCTCTTTTCTATCAACGGTCGTAAGTAAATGATACCGTATTTAGCACACAATACTAATAACGAGGACTGAAACCGTCTTCATTGGTAAGTGGGGCTCGGGCCTGGGCGTCTACGAGGCGAAAGCGCGTTCCCATGCGCTCGTAGGAGGCATGAAGCGCCTCGAGATGAGATAGGATATTTGCCGGAGCTCCCTGTATCTCCATCTCGACTGAGCCGTCTTCCATGTTACGCACCCAGCCGGTGAGTGCGCGTGCCTGTGCGAGGTTGGTGTTGGTAAAGCGAAAACCAACGCCTTGGACTTGCCCCGTCCAGTGC